>DATABU010000782.1:0-4511 GCA_036259415.1 Longimicrobiaceae bacterium | reverse complement strand
GCCCCACTTGTGCGAGTAGCGGCTACTCGCATAAGTGGGGCGGGCCAAAGCGCATTTAGTTGGTACAGATGAGCAAACAACGCTGCCCAACGGAGGCGAGCCCCGCCAAACGGCCGGCGGGTCTCGCCGCTTCGCGCTCGCATCCCTCACGCGGGCCACCAGCCGGGGCAGGCTCTGGGTTGCATGGATCGGAGACGGGAGGCCAGGGGAGGCTCCGCGGGAGAGCGTATGTCCGAGCCACTCCGCCTCCTGATCCTCACTCCAGCGGTGGGCGAGTGCTCGCAAGCGAGTCCCGTCGGGTACGCACCTCCGGAGGAGCCTCCCCCGGCCGACCCCTGCGCAGCAGCCCGCCGGAGCGATTCGGCCCCTACCCCACGCCGGCGGTCTCGCGCTCCAGGAGCGGAGCGAGCCAGCGGCCGGTGAGGCTCTCCTCCACCTGCGCGACCTCCTCGGGAGTGCCCATGGCGACGACGCGGCCGCCCTCGGGGCCGGCGCCGGGGCCCAGGTCGACGAGCCAGTCGGCGGTCTTGATCACGTCCAGGTTGTGCTCGATCAGGAGCACGGTGTGGCCGGCGTCCACAAGGTCGCCCAGGACGCGCAGGAGCTTGCGGATGTCGTCCAGGTGCAGGCCGGTGGTGGGCTCGTCCAGCACGTACAGCTTCTTGCCGCCGCGGCGTGCGCCCAGCGCCAGCTCGCGGGCGATCTTGATGCGCTGGGCCTCTCCGCCCGAGAGGGTGGGCGCTGGCTGGCCCAGGCGCAGGTAGCCGAGCCCCACCTGCTGCAGGTGCCAGAGCGCCTCGCCCAGGCGGTCCTCGTGCAGGAAGAAGCGGATCGCCTCGTCCACGGTGAGCTCCAGCACGTCGCGGATGCTCCGGCCGTTGTAGCGCACCTCCAGCGTCTCCGGGCGGAAGCGGGCGCCGCCGCACACCTCGCAGGGGACGAACACGTCGGCCATGAACACCATCTCCACCTGCGTCTGGCCCTCGCCCTTGCACGCCTCGCAGCGTCCGCCCTTGACGTTGAAGGAGAAGTGGCCCGGCCCGTAGCCGCGCTTCTTCGCTTCGGGGAGCGACGCGAAGATGCGCCGCACCTCGTCGTACGCCTTGATGTAGGTGACCGGGTTGGAGCGCGGCGTCCGCCCGATGGGCGACTGGTCCACCAGCACCACGCCCTTCAGGAGCCGCGCCCCGGTGAGCTCGTCGAACGCGCCCACCGCCTCGCCCAGGTGCCGCTTGGCGCTTGTCTCCCCGCCGGAGAGCTCCCGCTCCAGTGCCCGGAAGAGGACGTCGTGCACCAGGGTGGACTTGCCGGAGCCGGAGACGCCCGTGACCACGGTGAGCGTCCCCAGCGGGACCTCCACGTCCGCCCCGCGCAGGTTGTGCTCGCGCGCGCCCGTGATGCGCAGCCGCGGGCCCGCCACGCGGCGTCGGCGCGCCGGCACCGCGATCTCCTCCCGGCCGGAGAGGTAGCGCCCGGTGAGCGTGTCCGCCGCCAGGATCTCCTCCAGCGTCCCCTGGAACACCAGGTCGCCCCCGCGCTCGCCGCTCGCCGGCCCCAGCTCCACCAGGTGGTCGGCGACGCGCATGGCCTCCGGGTCGTGCTCCACCATCAGCACCGTGTTCCCCGCCTCGCGCAGCCGCACCAGCAGCCGCAGGAGCCGGTCGTTGTCCGCCGGGTGCAGGCCGATGGTGGGCTCGTCCAGCACGTACAGCGTGTCCATCAGCTTGCTCCCCAGCGCGTTGGCCAGGGTGATGCGCTGCGCCTCCCCGCCGGAGAGGGTGCGCGTCTGCCGCTCCAGCGTGAGGTAGCCCAGCCCCACGTCGTTCAGGAAGCCCACCCGCGCCTCCAGCTCCCGGAGGATGGGCTCGGCGATCTCCCACTCCTGCGGCCGCAGCGGCGACGGGCACGCCGGGTCCAGGCTCCCCTCGCGCCCGCCGCTGGCCGCGAGCGCGTCCACCCACCCGCGCAGGCGCGCCAGCGGCAGGTCGGACACCTCGGCGATGGTGCTCCCGGCCACGCGCACCCGCAGCGCGGCAGGGCGGAGCTTGGCCCCGCCGCAGAGCGGGCAGGGCTGCGCGCTCTGGTACTGCCGCAGGAAGACGCGGATGTACTGCTTGTAGCGCTTCTCCTCCAGGGCCGTGAGGAAGGGGATCGCCCCCTCGAAGCCCTTCGTCCCCTGGACGACCGCATTCCGGAACGCCTCCGGGAGCTCCTCCCAGGGCGCGTCCAGGCTCACCCCCTCGCGCTTCGCGAACTCCCGGAGCCGCTTGCGGCGGGCCTCGTAGCGCGGCTTGCTCCACGGGTCCACCGCCCCCTCCTCCAGCGAGCGGGCGGGGTTCGGGACCACGAGCGACGGGTCGTAGCGGAGCACCGCGCCGAAGCCGGTGCACTCCGGGCAGGAGCCGTACGGGTTGTTGAAGGAGAAGAGCTGGGGGGAGGGGCGCGCGAACTCGATCTCCGGGTGGTCGGGGCAGCGGAAGCGCTCGGTGAAGCGGAGCGTCGCCCCGTCCTCCACGAAGACGGTGGCCTCGCCCTCGCCCTCGGCGAACGCCGTCTGGAGCGAGTCGGCGAGCCGCTCCGTCTCCCCCCGGTCCACCCGCAGGCGGTCCACCACCACCAGCAGCTCGCGCGCCCGGGTAAGGTCCAGCGAGGGCTCGTCGGGGAGCTCTTCCAGGTGCAGGTCGCGCCCGTCCGCGCGCACCCGCAGGAAGCCCAGGGCGCGCAGGTTCTCCACCACCAGGGCGTGCGTCACCCGGGCGGAGAGGGGGAGCGGGAAGGCCACCGTGAAGCGCGTCCCCTCGGGGAGCGCCAGCACCGCGTCGGTGGCGCTCTGGACCGTGTCGGGGCGCACCTCCCGGCCGCAGGGGCGGTCCGGGTGGTCGCCGGGGCAGTGGGTGCGCCCCGCGCGCGCCCAGAGCAGCCGGAGGTAGTCGTGCACCTCCGTGGCCGTGCCCACGGTGGAGCGGGAGGTCTTGGTGGGGTTCCGCTGCTCGATGGCGACCGCGGGGGAGATCCCCTCCACGCGGTCCACGTCGGGCTTCTCCATCCGCTCCAGGAACTGCTTGGCGTAGGTGGAGAGCGACTCCACGTAGCGCCGTTGCCCCTCGGCGTAGACGGTATCGAAGGCGAGCGAGGACTTGCCGGACCCCGACGGGCCGGTCACCACGATGAGCGCCCGGCGCGGGAGGTCCAGGTCCAGATTCTTGAGGTTGTGCTGCCGGGCCCCGCGGATGACGATGCGATCTTTCATGCCGAAAGTATACCGAAGTCCCTCCCGCAACGTAAGCGGCCGGAGCGGGTTGTGCGACCCTGCACGTCCGGGGCCGCCGGTCGTGGACGCCCCGCCCCGGGCGCGGTACCTTTCCGCATGCCCCTCGCCGAGAGCCTGTACGCCGCCGCGCTCCGCGCCGCCTCCCCCGCCCTCCCGCTGCTGGCCCGCGGGAGCGGCAAGCTCGCCCGGGCCGTCCGCGGCCGGCGCAACGTGCTGGACCGCATGGAGGCGTGGGCCTTCACCGGGCGCGACCCCGCGCGTCCCCTGGCCTGGTTCCACGCCCCCAGCGTGGGCGAGGGCCTGCAGGCGCGGGCCGTGGTGGAGGCGTTCCGCGCCCGCCGGCCCGACGCGCAGGTGGTCTACACCTTCTTCTCCCCCTCGGCGGAGCGGTTCGCCGGGACCGTCCCCGCGGAGCTGTTCGACTACCTCCCCTTCGACTTCCCCGGCGACGTGCGGCGCGCGCTGGAGCTGCTGCGGCCCGACGTGCTCGCCTTCTCCAAGACCGACGTGTGGCCCGTGCTCACCCGGGAGGCCCGGCGGCGCGGCGTGCGGCTGGCGATGCTGAGCGGCACCCTCCCGGGGGGGTCCAGCCGCCTCGCGGGCCCGGCGCGGGCGCTGCTGGGCCCGGCGTACCGGCGGCTGGACCGCGTCGCCGCGATCTCCGCCGCCGACGCGGAGCGCTTCGGCGCGCTGGGGGTGCCGCCGGAGCGAAGGACCGTGATGGGCGACGCGCGCTTCGACCAGGTGTGGCAGCGCGCCCGCGGCGTGGACCGCGGCTCCCCGCTCCTGCGCGCCGTCGCGGCCGGGAGCCGCCCCGTGCTGGTGGCCGGCTCCACCTGGCCGTCGGACGAGGAGCGGCTGCTCCCCGCCGTCCGCGCCGCCCTGGACGCCGGACGCCCGCTGCGGCTGGTGCTCGTACCCCACGAGCCCACCCCCGGGCACCTGCGCGCCTCCGAGGCGCTGCTGGACCGCCACGGGCTGGCCCACGCCCGCCTCTCCTCCGCGGAGGCCGGCACCGACGCGGGCGACGTGGTGCTGGTGGACCGCGTCGGCGTCCTGGGCGACCTGTACGCCGCGGGCGGCCTGGCCTACGTGGGCGGGGGATGGGGGACCGCGGGGCTGCACTCGGTGCTGGAGCCCGCCGCCTTCGGGGCCCCCGTCCTCTTCGGCCCCCGCCACGCCAACGCCCGCGAAGCCGCCGAGCTCGTCGCCGCCGGCGGCGCGTTCGAGGTGGAGGACG
>DATABU010000781.1:0-4149 GCA_036259415.1 Longimicrobiaceae bacterium | reverse complement strand
CGCGCCGCCACCGTCGCGACCGTGGAGCCCGTGGTCGCGGCGGTGGCGGCGTACCTCGCCTGGGGCGAGCGGTGGAGCCCCTCCGGCTACCTCTTCGCGGGGCTGGTGCTGGCGGGGGTGCTGCTGATGGTCTCCGAGCGGGAGCCGGGCGCCCCGCACCCGGAGCACCCGTGAGCCGCCCGCCCGGTCACCGCACCGCGGACGCGGCGGGGAGCCGCACGTCCGCGGTGGCCCACGCCTTCCGCAGGCGCTCGTCCACCGCGGCGGCTTCGGCGCCCTTCCGCTGCGCGCGCAGGCTCTGCGCCAGCCCGTGCAGCGACCACCCGTTCTCCGGGAAGCGTTCCAGGTCCTCCCGGAACGCCCGCTCCGCCTCCGCAGGCCGGCCGGCCGCGAGGAGCACCGCCCCGAGCTCCTGCCGCACCGGCACCGACCACTCCGGCGGCTCGCCGTAGACCAGCTCGTCCTCCAGCCGGGCCGCCTCGCGCAGCCGGGCGGCGGCTTCCGCGTGGTCGCCCTTCGCCGCCGCGACCCGGCCCGCGAGCACGTTCGCGGCGATGCGCAGCACGTCGGCCGACCTGTTGAACTCCAGCGTCATGTCGGCGATCGCCGGGTTCTCCGCGGCGGCCCGGACGCGCGCCAGCTCCGCCTCGGCTGCCGCCGCGTCGCCGCGGGCGGCGAGCGCCGTCCCCCGGGCGTAGTGCCAGATCCCGCGCGAGTGCACCAGCTCCTCGGGCGGCGCGGGCTCCCGCAGGATCTCGTCCCACCCGCCGAAGCGCACCAGCATCTGCAGCGGCCGCATGGCGTGGTTCTGCGTGAAGGTCATCCCCGGTGCCTGCATCATCTCCCGCGGGATCAGCGAGGCCAGCTTGCGCGCCGCCTCCAGCGACTGCTTCTCCCGGCCGGCCATCATCGCCGCGAAGGACAGGAAGTCGTAGTTGTGCGGGTAGTAGCCCAGCGTGTACATCCCCGCGCCCGGCCGTTGGTCGCGGATGTAGCTCTCGTCCGCGTGCACCGCGTGCTCGTTGGCGCGGATGGCGTCCAGGTAGCGCCCCACGCGCACGTAGATGTGCCCCGGCATGTGCACCAGGTGCCCCGCGCCGGGCATGAGCGCGGCCAGACGCTCCGCGCAGGGGACGGCGCGCTCGGGCTGCACCGCCTCCACGGCGTGGATGTAGAAGTGGCAGGCGCCCGGGTGCTCCGGGGCCGCCGCGACCACCCGCTCCAGCTGCGCGAGCAGGCGGGGGGTGTCCGGGCGCGGCTCGCCCTCCCGGGACCAGTACGACCAGGGGCTCAGGTCCATCAGCGCCTCGGCGTGCAGAACGGCCGCCTCGGGGTCGTCGGGATACTGCCGGGCCACCTCCCCCATGGCGCGGGCGTACGCCGAGTCCAGCGCCGCCCGGTCCGCCGGCGGCGCCGCGGCGTAGCGCGTCGCCAGCGCGCGGATCAGCGCCCGCTCCTTCGGGCTGGCGTGCTGCGCGCGCTCCTGCGCCCGGCGGACGGCGGCGTACGCCTGCACGCCCGAGGCGGAGTCCATCTTCGCGTTGATGTTGGGCCCGTAGGCGAGTGCCGTCCCCCAGTGGCAGATGGCGCAGCGGGGGTCCAGCCGGGCGGCCTCCTCGAAGGAGCGGACCGCCTCCGCGTGGTTGAAGGCGTAGTAGAGTCGGAGCCCCTGGTCGAAGTAGCGCTGCGCCTGGGGCACCCGCGTGCTGATGGCGTACGCGTGCGAGCCCAGGTTGTCGTAGAGGGGCACGGCCGCCGGCGCGTCCTGCGCCCGCGCGCCGGCCGCGTTCCCCAGCGCCAGCACGAGGGCGAGCGGGAGCGGCGAGAGCCTGCGTGGTATGTTCATGGTCGGTCCCGGGTGGCGGTGGAGGTCGGGCCCCGCGAGCGCGTGGGGGCCTCACCTTCCCCTGCGCAGGCGCGCGCCGGACCCGGACACGAACCTCCTTGCCCGCCGTCTGTAGCTCGCACAGATTCGGGAGCGGTCTCACTCCCTCCCCCGACCCCCACCCGACAGGAGCCCTGCCATGCCCGAGCGCGTCGTGCTACTCGTGGGGACCACCAAGGGCGCGTTCTTCTTCCACTCCGACGCCGACCGCCGCGAGTGGCGGATGACCGGGCCGCACCTGGCGGGGTGGGAGGTCTACAGCCTGCTGGGCGACCCCCGCGGGGGCGGGCGGATCTACGCGGGGACGAGCCACTGGGTGTACGGCCCCACCATCCGCGTGAGCGACGACCTGGGCGAGAGCTGGACCGAGGTGGCCGACGGCCCGCGCTACGCCGAGGAGAGCGGGTTCAAGCTGCAGCGCATCTGGCAGCTCGCGGCGGGGCACCCCTCCGAGCCGGGGACGATGCTCGCCGGGGTGGAGGAGGCGGGGCTCTTCGTCAGCCGCGACGCGGGCGCCACCTGGAGCGAGGTGTCCGCCCTCACCCGCCACCCCACCCGCCCGGGCTGGTTCCCCGGCGGGGGCGGGCTCTGCCTGCACACCATCCTGGTGGACCCCGCGGACCCGCGCCGCTGGTGGGTCGCGGCCTCCGCCGTGGGCGTCTTCCGCACCGACGACGCGGGCGCCACCTGGAAGGTCTGCACCGAGGGGCTCCCCCGGGTGCCCACCGGGCAGCCGGAGAACGGCGTGGACCGCTGCGTCCACAAGATGGTCCTGGACCCGCGCGCCCCGGACACGCTCTACATGCAGTTCCACGGCGGCGTGTTCAGGTCCACCGACGCCGCCGACAGCTGGGAGCCCATGGACGAGGGGCTGCCGAGCGTGTTCGGCTTCCCCATGTGCGTCTCGGCCTCGGGCAGCCTGTTCGTGGTCCCGCTGGAGAGCGACGAGCAGCGCGTCGTCAAGGACGGGCGGCTGCGGGTGTACCGGCGGCGGAGCGGGGACGAGGGGTGGGAGCCGGTGGGGGAGGGGCTCCCGGCGGAGCCGCAGTACGTCGGGGTGCTTCGCGACTCCATGGCCACGGACACGCTGGAGCCGGGGGGCGTCTACTTCGGCACCACCATGGGCGAGGTGTTCTGGTCGGCCGACGAGGGCGAGCACTGGGGACGCCTCCCCGCGCAGCTCCCGCGCATCACCACGGTCCGGGCCTGGGTGACGGACTGACCCGCACGCACGGGAGGGATCCATGCAGATGGACGTCTACCTGCCGACGCTGCTGCGCGACAGCGCGGGCGGCAGGGACACGCTGACGGTCGCCGGCGCCACCCTGGCGGAGGCGCTGCAGAACCTGCTGGCGGGGCACCCGCTCCTGCGCGTCCACCTCTACGACGAGGGGGGGAAGCTCCGCCGGCACGTGCTCCTCTACTACAACGGGGAGAACCTGGCCTGGCTGGAGTCGCTGGACACGCCGCTCCGCCCCGGCGACCGGCTGGACGTGGTGCAGGCCGTGTCCGGGGGCTGATCCCCCGTGGCTCGCGACGAAAACAGCGGCCCCCACCTCAGGCGGGGGCCGCCGTGCTTCCGGCGAGCGGCCCCTCCCCGGCTGTGCGCCCGCGTGAGGGATGCGAGCGCGAAGCGGCGAGACCCACAGCAGTATCGTGGGGCTCGCCTCCGTTAGCGGGCGTAGTGTGCCCGCTTACGGAGCCGCAGCCCGACCCGAGCGCCAGCGAGGGGCACGCCCGACCGAGCAGTTCAACCCGCCTGCTCGACCAGAATCCGGGATCAGCTCCCCCCCGCCGCCCGCCGCGCCTCCTCCAGCATGGGCGCCAGCGCCTGCTGATGGTCGCGGTACTCCGGCAGGTCCCGCGTCCGCTCCGTCTCGTACGCCGCCAGGAAGCGCTCGTACAGCTCCCGCGCGCGCGCCGTGTTCCCCGCCGCGGTCTCGGCCTGGGCGGCGGTGAACAGCCCGAACAGGTGCCGCGGCTCGGTCGCCAGGATCAGCCCCGCCTCGGTGCGCGCCGACTTCGCGTCGCCGCCCACCAGGTGCAGCACCGCCAGGTGGTAGCGGCCGTCGGTGTCCAGCTCGCCCACGCGCCCGTACGCCGCGATGGCCATGGGGAGGAAGGTGCGCGCCTGGACGGTGTCGCCGCTGGAGACGTTCTGCATGACGCGGTTGAAGAGCCGGTCCGCGGCCTCGCGCGGCGTCATGGACGACAGGTCCACCGCCGCCGCCCCGCCTCCCGCCGCGGGTGCGCCCGCGGCCGGC
>DATABU010000780.1:0-3977 GCA_036259415.1 Longimicrobiaceae bacterium | reverse complement strand
GCGGCGGCCGTCGCGGCGCTGGACCCGGCGCTCCCGCCCGGGGCGGCGGAGGCGCGCGCCCGGCTGGCCGCGTCGCCGCGGCACGGCGAGTGGGTGACGGTGCGCACCGGCCCCGCGGACAGCGTCCGCGCCTGGGTGGTCTACCCGGAGCGCGCGACCCCGGCGCCGGTGGTGCTGGTGGTGCACGAGATCTTCGGGCTCACCGACTGGGTCCGATCGGTAGCCGACCAGCTCGCCGCGGACGGCTTCGTCGCCGTCGCCCCCGACCTGCTGACCATGCGGAGCGTCCCCGCGGGCCCCACCGGCGAGCCGAACCCGGACTCGGCGCGCGCGGCCATCCGCACCCTGGGCGACGCCGACGTGCACCGGCAGCTCCGCGCCGTGGCCGACTACGGGATGGCGCTCCCCGCGGCGCTGCCGCAGTACGGGATCGTGGGATACTGCTGGGGCGGCGCGGTGTCCTTCGCGCACGCCGCGCGGGTGCGCGGGCTGGGCGCCGCGGTGGTGTACTACGGCACCTCGCCCGCCCCCGCCGAGCTGGCCGCGGTGACCGCCCCCGTGCTTGGCCTCTACGGCGAGGACGACGCGCGCGTCAACGCCACCGTCCCCCCCGCCGACTCCGCCATGCGGGCGCTGGGGAAGACCTTCGAGCCGCACACCTTCGCCGGGGCGGGACACGGCTTCCTCCGCCAGCAGGACGGGCGGAGCGGCGCCAACCTCGCCGCCGCGCGGCAGGCGTGGCCGCTCACCGTCGCCTGGCTCCGCCGGTACCTGGAGCCGCGGCAGGCGTCCCCCTGAAGACCGGGCGAGCACTGCATCCCAGAGCCACGGCCGCATGACCCGCCGCACCGCCGTCCGCGCCGCCGCGCTCGCCGCCGCGCTCATCGCCTCGTCCGCCGCCGCGCAGGCACCGGAGCAGAAGCACTTCGTCCGCGTCAACCAGCTCGGCTACCTGCCGGACGCGCCGAAGGTGGCGGTGGTCTGCTCGCTGGAGCCCGTCCGGATCGACCGGTTCACGGTCACCGACGCCTCCGGGCGGCAGGTGCTCGTCCGCCCCGCGCGGGAGGACAGGCCCTTCGCCGCCTGCGTCTCCACGCACCGGCTGGACTTCTCGGCGCTGGAGCGGCCGGGGACGTACCGCATCTCCGCGGGGGGCGCGGTCTCGCCGCCCGTGCGCGTCGGGCGCGACGTGTACGCAGGCGCGGCGGACACCCTGCTGGCGTACATGCGGCAGCAGCGCTCCGGGTACAACCCCGTCTTCCGCGACTCCGTCCACCACCGCACCGACGCGATCCTGGTGGACCACCCCCGCGCGGGCGAGTGGATCCCCGTGGCCGGCGGCTGGGCCGACGCCGCGGACTACCTCCAGTACGTCGCCACCTCCGCCAACGCCGCGTTCGTGATGATGATGGCGCACCGGGACCACCCGCGCGCCTTCGGCGACCGCTTCGACGCCCGCGGCGAGCCCGGCGCCAACGGCGTCCCCGACGTGCTGGACGAGGCGCGGCACGGGCTGGAGTGGCTGGTGCGCATGTACCCGGAGGACGGGCTGATGCTCAACCAGCTCGGCGACGACCGCGACCACTCCTTCTGGGACCTCCCCCCCACCGACTCCTCCGACTACGGCTGGGGGAAGGGCGGCCCGCGCCCCGTCTACCCCTGCACCGGGAAGCCGCAGGGGCTCTTCCAGCACCGCAACCGCGCGGACGGCTACGCCTCCACCGCGGGCAAGTACGCCGCCGCCTTCGCCCTGGGCGCGCAGCTCTTCCGCACGCGCGACCCGGCGTTCGCGGACACGCTGCGCCGCAGGGCCGTCGCCGCCTACGAGCTGGGGAAGCGCCATCCCGGCGCCTGCCAGACCGCCCCCGCGAGGGCGCCGTACTTCTACGAGGAGGACAACTGGGCGGACGACATGGAGCTGGGGGCGTCGCAGCTCTTCGCGCTGACCGGCGACCGCGGCTACCTGCGCGAGGCCGTGGAGTACGCCCGCAAGGAGCCGGTCACGCCCTGGATGGGGGCCGACACGGCGCGGCACTACCAGTGGTATCCCTGGCACAACGCCGGGCACCACGAGGTCTGGCGCGGGGGCGGCCGCGACGAGCGGCGCGAGATGGCGGAGTACTACCGGCGCGGGCTGGAGGCGGTGGCGGCGCGGGCGGACAACGGCTTCCGGGTGGGGATCCCCTTCATCTGGTGCTCCAACGACCTGATGGCCTCCTTCGCCACCCAGGCGTACCTGTACCGGAAGATGACCGGGGACGGGCGCTTCCGCGTGTACGAGCAGGCCGCGCTCGACTGGCTCTTCGGCACCAACCCGTGGGGCACCTCCATGGTCATCGGCCTCCCCCGCGACGGCGTCTCGCCCCGCGACCCGCACTCCGTGGTGGCCAAGGAGGTGGGGCTCTGGACGCAGACCGGCGGGCTGGTGGACGGCCCCGTCTACCGCTCCATCTTCCAGAACCTCCGGTACGTCCGGCTGCACGAGGAGGACGAGTTCGCGCCCTTCAACACCGGCCACGTGGTCTACCACGACGACCTGGGCGACTACTCCACCAACGAGCCCATCATGGACGGCACCGCGAACCTCGCCTACATCCTCGCGGCGATGGCGCGGTAGGCGCCCCCGGGGAGCGGGGACGCCCAGGCTCGCGCCCGGCCGGGGCTACCCCCGCGCCCAGGCCGGCCCGGCCTCCAGCGCCCGCGCGTAGGCGGGGCAGCTCTCCCGGTGGGCGCCGGGGAGGTAGCCGGTGCTGAGGAGGAACTCGCCCACGATCTCGCCGCCGGTGAAGACGAAGGTCCGCTTGAACAGCTTCTGCCACTCCGGCCTGGGGAGCGGGTGGTGCGCGTCCAGCCAGTCGGCGAAGGAGCCGTGCGAGTCTCGCAGGCGGAGGATGCGGCCGGCGTTCTCGACCGCCGCGCCCACCTTCAGGCGGTTGCGGACGATCCCCGGGTCGGCCAGGAGGCGGGCGCGGTCGGCCTCGCCGTACGCCGCCACCCTCTCCAGCGAGAAGCCGTCGTAGGCGCGGCGGAAGCCCTCGCGCTTCTTCAGGATGGTGAGCCAGGAGAGGCCCGCCTGGTTGATCTCCAGCACCAGCCGCTCGAAGAGCGCGTCGTCGCCGCGGACGGGGAAGCCGTACTCCAGGTCGTGGTACGGGCCGTGGACCGGGTGCGACGCGGCGTCGCAGTAGCTCGGGGGCCCGGGGGGCGCCGCGCTCACAGGCGGGGCGGCGGAAAGGCGGCGTCCACGGCGCCGGCCGCGGCGACCATCTCCCGGGCGGCGGCGGTGTAGCGGGCCAGGGAGATCAGGCTCCCGCGCGCCAGCCGGAGGCGCCCGGTCATCACCGCGGCGATGGGGTCCAGCTCCCCGGCCAGGATGTGCCGCCAGGCCGCGGCGCCGGCGCGCAGCACGTAGGCCGCCTCCTCCTGGTCCGACACGGTGGCCCGGCGCGTCCCCCGGCACCCGCCGCGGTACAGGTCCAGGCGGAAGGCGCGGTCCTCCTCCACGCCCAGCGCGGGATCGCGCTCCATCACCAGCACCACGGGGTCCTCCCACTGCGCGGCGGCCTCGCGGTACGCGGGGCGCCGGTTGATCTCCTCGCAGCAGGCCCGCCCCCACTCCTCCGTGAATACCTCCATCGTCCCCGGTACCTCCCGTGCGGGTGCGCGTCCGCCCGGCGGCGGCTCCCGGGAAGGGTACGCGGCCGCCCTGCGAGGGGCAACACCGCCGCCGCGGAGTGAGGAGTGGGACCTCTACCTGTGGCAAACATAGGACAGGGCGCGTGCCCCAGCGGGGACGCCACGGGCGTTTGCACAGCGTACAAGCCGTTTCCCGCCCTGGATTTCCACCCCGGAACGGTGGCACGCATCTCTCAGTGCGGGGCCTGGCGGGGACGCGGTCCCCGTACTCACTCCAGTGGACCGGAGGGATGCCATGACTCAGATCCGTGAGGAGACGGTCCGGTTCGGGCCCGCCGCGC
>DATABU010000779.1:0-1800 GCA_036259415.1 Longimicrobiaceae bacterium | reverse complement strand
CGCGCCGCGGCCGCGCCGAAGGCCGCGGCGGCGTCGCGGTGGCGCCCCTGCTCCCGGAGCACGCGCCCCAGCCGCGCGAGCGCGGTCGCACGCGAGCGCACCTCGGGAAGGGCGGCATAGCGGCGGTACGCGTCCCCGGCCTCGTCCCAGCGCTCGGCCTCGTCGTAGGCGCGCGCCAGGAGGAAGAGTCCCTCGCCCCCCTCCTCGCGCTCCAGCCACTCCCGCCCGGCCAGGATGCGGCGCACCTCGCTCCAGCCGCCCCACCCCGCCGCGGCGCGCGCGGCCAGCAGCGTCGCGGAGGCGGGAGCCCCGGCGGGATCCTCCACGTGGTCGGCGAGCTCCTTCCACGCCGCCCAGGGGCGGTTCCGCTCCAGGCTGCTCCGCGCCGCGTCCATGGCCACCAGCAGCCGCGTGCGCGGCATGGCCGGGACGGCGTCCAGCGCTCCGACGGAGGGGATGGCGGAGAGCTCGCCGACGGCGTCGCGCACCTCGCCCGCGGACCAGGAGGCGCTCAGCGCGAGGCCCAGGACGAGCCCGGCGATCCCGGCACCGGCGGATGCGGAGGTGTGCTGCTTCATGGCTACGGCTTCGGGTACTGCGGCACGGCGGGCCACGATGATGCCTCCCGCGGGGTGCCGGGGAGCACGAACCGTTCCCCGGCGGCGGAGGGCCGGTCTGCATGAACCCCTTGGAGCGCTTGAGGTTCCCCCGCCACGCGCCCCTTTGCGCCCGGGATTGACAGCCGCGGGGCGGAGCCGTTATCGTTCCTGCTCCCGCTCGGGCGGGCGAGCCCACTTAGCTCAGTTGGTTAGAGCATCTGACTGTTAATCAGAGGGTCCCAGGTTCGAGTCCTGGAGTGGGCGCTTTCAAAATCGAGCCCCGGCAGCCGTTTAGGTGCCGGGGCTTTTCGCGTCCTGCCGCCCGGTGGGATAGGTCTGGGATAGGTTGCTCATGCGACCCGCCGGGGCGGGCGCCCCCAGGCGCTGCCGCATCTTCCGTCGCGCCCGTGCAGCACGCGCCCGCACCAGCTCGTTCCGCTGGCCCTGGTAGATCCGCTCGCGCGTGCTGCTCTCGGCGTGGCCGCTCAGGCGGTTCAGTACCCGCGCGTCCTGCGCGAACTCCGGCGCAAGGTCCGTCGCCTGCCTCCGCAGCCCGTAGAAGGCCCTCCCCGGCTGGTGCTCCACCCGGCAAGACGTTCCACGTCGCAGAACATCTTGCGGATGGCCGTGGGCCCGAGCGGCCGACGATCCACCCGAGCGGCCGGCGCATTCCCTTCCGCAGCCTCCCGGCCGGGGAGATGAAGTAACCGGCTAGCTCCCCGCGCTGGTTCGCGGCTTCCGCCCCGGAGAGATACCCGTCCGTCAACACGTGGTCCACCAGCGCCTGCAACTCCGGGTGCAGGTCCACCGCCTCCCTGAGCTTCTTGCCCGCCCCGCGGACGACGAACCGGCCCGAGACCGTAGCCGCCCACCGGAGCCAGGTTCAGGTCCGACCGGCGGCCCCGGACGGCCTGCCCCGCGCGAAGCTCCGCGGCCAGTTCCACCAGGAGCCAGAGCCGGGGGTCCCCCTGCGGAGCGCGCCGAAGAACTGCCGGACCTCTTCGGCGGAGTGCCGGGGCCGCGCCGGCTCCGTGGTGCGCACCGCGCTCCTCGTGCAGGTGGCGCAGGTGGCGCAGAGTGCCGTCCTGCGGGCCCAGGTTGCCACGTTGCAGGCGGAGGTGGCCGAGCTTCGTGCTCGCCTGGCGCAGCATTCGGGCAACTCGTCCCGTCCGCCTTCGTCTGATCCGCCCGGCGCCCCACC
>DATABU010000778.1:0-5108 GCA_036259415.1 Longimicrobiaceae bacterium | reverse complement strand
CCACCCCAAACCCCTCCCCCGCAAGCGAGGGAGGGGCTTTCCGCGCAGGAGACGGACGGCAGTATCGTCCGGCTCCGGAGCGGCCCGCCCAACCTGCCGAAGACCGGCTCAGCCCCTCCCGAACAACGAATCGGCCTCGCGAACCAGGTCCCCGCAGCCGCGAACCCCGGGAGACCGGACGAGAGTGAACCCGCTGCGGGCCGGCTCCGCCCGCGTGGAGGGCGTGCGCGCGAAGAGCCCCGGCGCCGCCCCCAGCGTGCGCTGTTCCTGGACGCGCACCTGCACCCCGCCCTCGATGCGGTCCGGCGCCGTCTCGCGCCCGCTCAGCACCAGGTGCGAGCGCTGCACGATGTACAGCTTCGCCCGGCCCGCGGCGGGGAGGCGCAGCTCGACGGTGGCGCCGGGCGCGCCGTCGCCGTCGCTGTCGCGCACGCCGGGGTCGCCGGCGTCCCGTGGGAGCGCGCCGTCCGTGGCGGCGGGGTCGAAGCCGATGGCCTCCAGCCCCATGTCGGCGGTGTAGCGCACGCCCTCCGGCCCGTCGCGCAGCGCGGCGGGGTAGCGGCGCACCGCCAGGCCGCGCACGAACGCCTCCGGCACCACCATCCGCATGGCCGACGACCCCGACACCCGCACGTCGCAGACGCGGTGGCGCTGAGTCCACCCGTCGCCGTCGCGCGCCACGTCCACCAGCAGGAGGCTGGTGGTGACGCTCCGCTGCGTGCCGAACAGGGGGACGCGCGTGGCGCTCGCCAGCCGCAGCTCCAGGGCGTGCGACCCGCTCCACGCCTCCAGCTCGCCGCCACCGCGCGCCGGCGCCCCGGCCGCGAGGGCCGGGAGGTGTGCCGCCAGGAGGACGGCGCCCAGCGCGCCGGCGACGACGCTCGCTCGCTTTCCGTTCACTTCCACTCCGCTCCTTGGCCAAGGTCGTGGAGGAGCGCGCGGGCGGCGGCCTCCCCCGAAAGGATGCAGAGGGGGACGCCGCCGCCCGGGTGCGCGCTGCCGGACGCCAGGTACACCGGCGGTGCGCCCGCGATCCGGTTGCGGGGGCGCCGGAACGCCGCCAGCGGCGAGTTGGAGGAGGCGCCGTAGATGGCCCCCCGGCTTCCCGGGAACGCCGCGGCGAGGTCGCCGGGGGTGCGCTCCCAGGCGAGCGCGTCGCCGGGATCGCGGAGCCCGGCGGCGTCCAGCCGGGCGAGGACGCGGCCGCGCAGGCGCGCCCACACCTCCGGCGGTCGCGCTCCGCCAACCGGCTCTGGGGGCGCGTTCGCCATCACGAACACGGGCTCGTCCTCGGCCCACCCCGCGCGCCCGTGGCACGCCTCCTGGGCGCAGAGGTAGACGGTGGGGTCCTCCGGGGGACGGTCGCGGTCGAAGACGTCCGCGAACTCCTCCAGGTAGGCGCGGGGGAAGAGCACGGTGTGGGCGACGCGGGAGGCGGCGCCCGTGCGCCGCCGCGCCCGGAGGACGCCGGTCCACCCGGACATGGAGCGCTCCCGCGTGTCCTGGCGGCGGCGCGCCGGGGGGAGCAGGCAGCCCAGGACGTGCGCGGCGTCGGCGTTGGCGACCACGGCGGGGGCGGCGTGGGTGCGCCCGTCGGCGGTGGCCGCCTCCCAGCCGCCCCCGCTCCGCTCGCGCAGGCGCTCCACGCGCGCGCCCCAGCGGAAGCGGACGCCGGCGCGCTCCCCGGCGCGGGCCAGCGCCCGCGCGACCTCGTACATGCCCCCCTCCACGCCGTAGCCGCCCATCCCCAGCTCCACGTGGGCGATGCAGTTGAGGGTGGCGGGGGCGCGCCGCGGGTCGGAGCCGTTGTAGGTGGCGTAGCGGGCGAGCAGCGTCCGCAGGTGCGGCGAGCGGACGCGGCGGCGGATGGCGCCCCACATCCGCCGCAGGGGGTCGATGCCGCGCAGCGCGCCCAGCGCCGCCGGCCCGAGCCCCGCCAGCGACGCGGGAGAGGGCGCGGGCCCGTAGACGAAGTGCGGGGCCGCCGCGTCCCAGATGCGCCGCGCGTACTCCAGGAAGGCGGCCAGCTCCGCGGCGGCCGCCGGCCCGAGCGTCCGCTCCACGGAGGCGAGGGTGTCCTCCGGGCGGGTGTGGACGTCCAGCGCCACGCCGTCCGGGTACAGGTAGCGGAAGGCGGGCGAGGGCTCGCGCAGCGCCAGCTCGTCCGCGAGCGAGCTGCCGGCGGCGCGGAGGGCGCGGTCCAGCGCGTGCGGCAGGGTGAGGACGCTGGGCCCGGTGTCCACCTCCACCCCGTCCACGACGGCGATCCCCAGCTTCCCCCCGGCTCGGTCGGCCGCCTCCAGCACCTCCACGGCCAGCCCGCGCCCCGCCAGGTGCAGCGCGGCGGAGAGCCCGCCCACCCCGGCGCCCACCACCAGCACGTCAGCCACGGCCGCCCCCCTCCCGCCGCGCGCGCAGGCGGCCCAGGACGCGGGAGCCCAGCCCCCGATCCGGCCGGCGGAGCCGGGACGCCACCAGCACGGGGAGCGGCGGCGCTCCCCCCGCGAGCGAGGCGTCGATCTTCCCCAGCTCCTCCTCCAGGGCGCGCTCCAGCCGCGCCGCCCCCTCGTGCGTCGCGGCAGCCGCGTTGGGGATCGCATCGCCGAAGCGGGCGAGCGCGGCGGGGGCGGCGTGCTCGCCGAAGGCGTACTGCACCGCCACCGGGACCACGGCGGCCCCCGGGGCGAGCCGCGCCAGCAGCGCTATGCCCGGGTGGACGCCGAGCGGGCGCAGGTGAGCCGGACGGAGACGCCCCTGCGGGAACATCCACACGGCACGGCGGGGGCGGTCCAGCAGCTCCGCGGCGGCCCGGAGACCGGCGCGCAGCCGGGCGGGGGAGCGGCGGTCGAGCGGCAGGGCGCCGAGCCGCGCGAAGTAGGGGAGCGCGGCCAGGTTCCCGGCGTCCATCAGCGCGTACCCCTCGGTCCCCAGCGCCTCGTCCAGCGCCACCACCAGGAACGGGTCCCACCAGGAGACGTGGTTCGCGGCGAGGATCACGGGCCCCGCGGCGGCGGCGCGGCGCGCCTCCTCCACCCCGCCCGCGCGGAGGCCGTCGAGGCCGCGCGCCAGCCTCCGCCGCACGTAGCGCCGGGCCAGCCCCAGCAGCCAGGGGGTGCGCGGGGCGGACCCGCTCATCGGGCCGCGCGCGCCGGGTACACCCGGCCCCGCCAGCGGATGGCGCCGCGCCGCGTCCAGCGGAACGAGTTGGCGGCGATCGCCAGCAGCGCGAGCACGGAGACGGGGTGCAGCAGCACGCCCTCCGCGGGCTGGCGGAAGCGCAGGGCCAGCAGCGCCCGCAGGAGGAGGTTCGCGCCGACGCCGGCGGCGGCGGGGGCGAGCAGCGCCGGCGCCCCGGCGAGCGCGGCGGCCAGCGCCAGGTAGGGGACGACGAACACGCCGCCGTAGAGGAGGACGGCTCCGGCGAGGGCGCCGGGGCGGCCGCCGATCCCCTCGTACAGGTTCTTGGAGAAGCCCTCCCAGAGCGGCCGCCACCCGTCGTACATCCGCACCGTCCCCATGTCGTGGCCGTCCGCGAACACCACCCGTCCGCCCGTCTGCTTGACGCGGCGGCAGAAGGCCACGTCGTCCACCACCTCGGCGCGCACCGCCGCCCAGCCGCCGGCCGCGTCGTACGCGCGGCGGCGGACGGCCAGGAGCTGTCCGTTCGCGACCAGGAAGCGCGGGTCGCGGGAGCGCCACACCAGCGGGAGGGGGAGCCAGGCCAGGTAGGTGAGGTGCAGCAGGGGGATCACCAGCCGCTCCCCCGGGCCGCCGACGCGGTGGCGCGGCGCGGCGGTCACCACGTCCGCGCCCATCCCCTCCAGCAGCGAGGCGACGCGGGCCAGGCACTCCGGCCCGGCGACGGTGTCCGCGTCCAGGAAGAGCAGCACGTCGCCCGAAGCCTCCGCGGCCAGGCGATGGCAGGCGTGCGGCTTCCCCACCCACCCCGCCGGGAGCGGCCCGCCGCGGAGCAGCCGCACCCCCGGGACCTCCGCCGCGATCCGGGCGACGACCTCCGCGGTCCCGTCGGTGGAGCCGTCGTCGTAGACCAGCACCTCGTCGGGCGGCACGGTGCCGGCCAGCGCGGCGCGGACGCACCGCTCGATGCGCCCCGCCTCGTCGCGGGCGGGGATGCACACCGAGACCCGGCCCGGGATCCTCCCCCGGGCGCTCCCCCGCGGCCAGGCGAGCAGGTTGAAGCCCACCATCCCCAGCACGGCCAGCGGGGGGAGGGCGAGCAGCGCCCAGGCGGCCGCGCTCACCCCCGCCTCCCGGCCAGCGCGTGCCGCAGCAGCCGGCCCACGCGCCGCTCCCGCGGCCCGGTGAAGAGCGGGAGCCAGACGGAGTTGGCGCCGCCCACGCGGTGCACGCGCATCCGCACGAAGGGGCGGTGCGCGGGGAGGTCCACCCGGTCCGGCACGCACAGCTCGCCCCAGCCGACCCCGCGCTCCCCCCCGGCGGCCGTGCCCTCCGAGAGCAGGCGCAGGTAGAAAGGGCCCACGTCGGCCAGGGCACGGTGGCGCACCTCCAGCCAGGTGGCGCCGCGGGCGCGGAGCACGATGCGCTCCGGCCAGCGGAGCCCGCCGTAGCTGCGCCGCTCCCGCCCCAGCTCCACCTCCAGCCCGTCCACCCGCGCGGTGGAGCCGTCCACGCCGACGGTGACGCCCAGGCACTCCGGCGCGCCCCCGCCGCGGGGCCAGAGGAGGTAGTAGACCACCTCGCGGCCGCGCAGCGGGAAGCGGCCCCACATCCAGCGCTCGATCCCCAGCGCGTGCAGGGGGACGCTCCCGCCGTTGCGGTCGTGGTACGCGCGCCCGCTCACCCGGGCCACCTCCCGCCCGCCGACGCGGAGGGTCGCCGTCCCCTCGGCGGGGCCGGTGAGCGGCGTCCACAGGTGGGCGGCGCCGTCCGGGGCCTCGTCCCCCCCCGCGGAGCGCCGCGCGACGCCCCGGATGCGCACGCTCCCTGTGAGGCGGTCGGCGGTGCCGGGGAGGGGGCAGTCCAGCTCGGCGTCCAGCGTGCAGCGTCTCCCCTCCCCCGAGCGCACGAAGCGGCACCGGCCGATCTGCTGCGTCCGGGGACCGGGCCAGGACGCCTCGCCGGCGGCG
>DATABU010000777.1:0-2846 GCA_036259415.1 Longimicrobiaceae bacterium | reverse complement strand
CCCGCGCGGACGTGGTCGTCCGCGCGCGCCGCGCCGCGCTCCGCCTCGGCGGCCCGGGTGCGGTTGGTGGCCGTCACCGCAAGCGGCGACGGCTCCGGGGCCTGCTGGGCGCGCGCGGGCGCCGCGCACAGCGCCAGCGGGAGCAGGAGGAGGACGAGGGACTTCTGCATGGTGGTTCCGGGTCGGATGGGGAGGGGCTGCGCCCCGCGGGTCAGCGGATGCGGGCCACGAAGCGGAGGGTCCCGGCGGACTGGGCCGGGTCGGCGGGGAGCGTCCCCACCAGCGTCCAGCGGATGCGCTGCACGCAGGCGTCGAAGCCCGCGGGCGCGCCGCACCCCCCGGAGGCCGGGGCGTGGGTCCAGGTCGCCCCTCCGTCGGCCGAGAAGGCCACCGTGGCGGTGACCCCGGCGGGGAGCGTCTCCTGCACGCTCCCCAGCTTGAAGCCGAGCTGCGCCGGGAGCAGGTCGGTGACAACCACCCCGGCCGCGTCGGCCTCGCCGCCGTTGCCGAACTGGAGGGTGTAGGTGAGCTCGGTCCCCGGGGGCGAGGTCTCGGCGGGGGCCACCGACCGGGCCAGGGTGAGCGCCGGGAGGACGCGGCGCAGCTCGGCCCACCCCTCCGCCTGCGCGGCGGGCTGCGTCGTGGAGCGGGCGCGCAGGTGGAGCGCGTCGTCCGCGACGGCACCGGCTTCGACCGTGTACCAGACGGTGAAGGTCCCGGAGGCCCCCGCCGCCAGCGGGACGCGCACGCTGTCCGGCCGCACGCGGGTGGCGATCCCCGGCCCCGTGAGCGAGTCCACCGTGGCCCAGGCGCCGGCGCCCGCCGCCACGCGCGCCACCAGGTCGAAGCTCTCGGCCACGTTGGAGGTGCTGGTGACGGTGAAGGGCCGCGGGTAGGCGGTCCCGGCCAGCCGCCGCTCGGGGGTCGGCAGCCCCTGCGGCGACACCGCCACCCCGTAGACCGCCACGGTCACCGTGGCCGTGGCGGTCCCCAGCAGGGTGACGCCGGCCATGGCGCCCGCCGTGTTCACGTACTGCCCCGGGGTGCCGGGTACGGTGGCGGTGTAGGCGAGCGTCAGCGTCCCCCCCGCGGGGAGCGACCAGGGGCCGCGCCAGACGAGCGTGCCGGAAGCGGGGGCGGAAGGCACCGAGCCGGAGTTCGCGGCGGTGATCCCGCTGCCCGCGGCCATCCCCGTGTAGACCACGTTCGCGGGGAGCGCGTCCGCCACGGAGTCGATCTCCGCCGTGAACGGGGAGGGGTTGGAGACCGAGACCGTGTAGGTGACGGTGCCCGCGCCGCTCAGCACGCCCGGGGACACGCCCTTGGCGACCGTGAACGGGTTGGTGGCCCCGGGGAGCGTCGGCCCCACGAAGGTCTCGTAGTTGGACGAGTACTTGAGCTGCGTCCCGCTGAGCTGGTTGGAGTACGGCCGGGTGCTGGTGGTCACCCCCGCGCAGAGGTACTTGAAGAAGTAGCGGATGGTGGCCTGCTGCCCGTTCCCCGTCTGCTTGGCGGACGCGGTGAAGTACTGGCGGTCGGCCGTGCCGGCGGGGATGGCCAGGATGTTGGACGAGGTCACCAGCGAGCCCACCATCTGGAAGCACCCCGCGTCGAACGAGGTGTTGCCCACCGGCTGCAGGTCGTAGGTGGTCCCCACGTCCGCCCCGCCGAAGTCGTAGGTCACGTCCAGGTGGATGGTCTGGCCCACCACCGCGCCCGGCCCCAGCAGGCCGCTCACCAGCACGCCGCCCGCCTGGGCGCTGATCATGCTCCGCGTGGCGACCGTCCCCGAGCCCGTCACCGCCCCCGGCGACCCGTCGGTGACCGACGCCGTGAGCGTGGCGGAGATGCCGAACGAGCAGGGGTAGGTCACCAGCCAGTAGACGTTGCGGGTGGCGCCGGCGGCGAGCGTGCCCACGTACTGGGCGGCCGCCTGCCCGCCCGAGAGCGTGATTCCCCCCGAGAAGCCCGCCAGGGTGGCCCGCAGGTCGGACTGGGCCGCCCCGGAGGTGTTGGTCACACGGAAGGCCACGTAGGTGGCCTGGGGCCCGGTGCACGGCCGGTTGCTGTCCAGCGTCAGGTCCGGCGCGCTGACCATGGCGACCGTGACCCCGGGAGCACGCGCCGGCGCCGCCGCGTCGGCAGGAACGCCGCGACCCGCGGGCGTGCCGTGTGCGCCGTTGCCGGCCCACAGCGACAGCGCCAGCGCGACACAGACCGCGGGAATGCGGGGTGCGCGAGCGGGCATCAGCCGTTCGGAGATCGGGTTGTACAGGAGGACTGCGGGACGAACCTGCACCGGCCGTGCGGAGAACCGTCGGGGAGGTGGGGCTTCGTGGGGTGTATGATACCTGGACACCCCGCGGGTGTCCAACTTCGCGGCAACGCCCGAAGCCGCAACCGCTTGCCGCGGATTGGCCGGTTCGGAGGCTCGCGATTGTTCCCATTCGGGAACGGGGCGCCGCCTCCCTGCGCGCGGTCGCCGTCACGTTTCTGGACATCCGCCGCATCCCCGCTCCTGCCAGGGGGTTGAGGCGGCGCGCGCCGGGAACCGTCCAGACTCCGGACACCCCCCGCACCGCACGCCCCGGCACGCATCTCGTTGCCGGAAAGAGGCTTGGGCCTCCGCCGCGGCCTGGCCCGGTGCTCGCCACGTGCGGGTGCGACCACGCACCCCCGCCCCTGCCGAGCCCGCCCCATGCGCCGCTTTCCCCTGCTCACCCTGCTCCTGGCCGCCTGCGGCACCGCCCCAACGGAGCCCGGCCGCGCCCCCGCCGACGCGGTTCCGGTGACGCTCACCCGGCTCGGCGACACCGCGGCGGTGCCCCGCGCCCCCGGCGACGCGC
>DATABU010000776.1:0-4852 GCA_036259415.1 Longimicrobiaceae bacterium | reverse complement strand
GCGAACCCGCCGGATTTACCCACACCCCCTCTGAGCAGCCTTCGGGCTTTCCCGTGTGCGGCCGGGTTACCCAGGTGGTGTCGGCCTTGTATCCGGTTCCTGTTCGTCGGCTCCGCGCTTCGCCTCCGGCTTCCTTCAGATACCGCCTCGCGGCGGGCACCCTTGCCCTTGGCTATCGGTTCCGGCTGCTACGGTCCTTCGGGGACTTTCACCCCAGAGTCAGAACATGCCTGCACACCGCAGAAAGGGCCGCCGCCTCGAAAGGCGACGGCCCCGCTCCCGACGGCGGACTGGAACCCCTTACGCCGGGATCCGCAGCCGCTGACCCGGCTTGAGCTTGTTGCTGCGCAGCCCGTTGGCCCGCTTCAGCGCCGCCACGCTGGTGTCGTTGCGGCGGGCGATGGTCCAGAGCGACTCGCCGCTGCGGACCTTGTGGACCTTCGAGGAGCTCCGGGCGCGCGCCGCCTTGGCGACGCGGGTGGCGCGCTCGCGCTCCACGCGGGCCTCCGCCTGGGCCTTGGCGCGGACCACGTCGAAGTTCACCGCGAACTGGGCTCGCCGGCCCTCGGGGATGCGGACCGCGTACGGCTTCTTCCCCGGCGGGGTCATCCCCTTCACCAGGTGCGGGTTCAGGGTGCGCAGCTCCTTCTCGCTCACCCCGACCGAGCTCGCCACCGTCTCAAGGTCGGTCCCGCCCGGCACGTCCACCGCCTCGGTGGGGACGGGGAGGTAGCGCTCCACGTCGCCCAGGCCGTACTTGTGCGGCTCCTTGCCGATGAGCGCGGCGGCCAGCATGAGCGGCACGTACTCGCGCGTCTCGGCCGGGAGGCGACGGCGGATGCGCCAGAAGTCCTCCTCCTGCCCCTTCTCCGAGCCCGTCTCCTCCCGCATCACCCGGGCGACCCGGTTCTCGCCGCTGTTGTACGCCGCCGCGGCCAGGTACCACGAGCCGAACTGGTTGTGCAGGTCCTGGAGGTAGCGCAGCGCGGCGTCGGTGGACTTCTCCGGGTCCTTCCGCTCGTCCACGTAGCCGTCGACCCGCAGCCCGTAGCGCTCGCCGGTCTCCTCGATGAACTGCCAGAGCCCCACCGCCTGCGCCTTGGAGCGCGCCGTCGGGTTGAAGCCGGACTCGATCATGGAGAGGTAGACCAGGTCCTCGGGCATCCCCCGCTCGCGGAGCTTGGCGCGGATCATACCCTCGTAGCGGCCCGAGCGCTTCAGGTAGAGCGCCATCCGGTCGGACTGCTTGCGGGTGAAGATGTCGATGAACCGCTCCACCGGCGCGTTGCGCACCACGGGGATGTCCCAGCTGGCCGCGGCCACCGTGGCGGCGGCCGCCTCGGACACCAGCGCGGGCGTCGCGGCGGAGACCTTCGCGGCGGGCGCCACTCCGGTCTTGGGGTCGCTGATTCCGACGATGGCGGCGCCGATCACGCTGCCGAAGAGGACCGCGACGGGAAGTGCGGACCGAAACTCCATAGAGCCTCCTGGTCTGGATCCGAGGAACACCGATCGCGCCGAGAGGGGGGTACTGCGATCCGGGAACACTTGCAGATGTCCGTGAGGACGCACTGAATATAAGGCTTCCCCTCCGCGAAATCAATGCGGCGCATGGAGATAGGGGAACATACCGTGTGTCTGTCCGCCCTATGCTTCCGGGTCCGGGCGGCGAAAGCCCGCGCCGCGCCTGCATTCCGGAGAAGGAGATACCATCCGGCGGGCGACGGAGTTCCATCCGTTTCGGCGGGAACGCGTTACGAGCAAAGTCCCGAAACGTGCTTACCGACGGCGAAGCGAAGCCCCGGAACCGGGCAGGGCTAGGGCCTCCTGCGCCTCTCGCCTGTGGTGGAGGCTCGCACCAGCGAGGCCACCCCCAGCCAGAAGACCAGGAGGGCGATGGGCCAGGCGAAGAGGCGCGGGAAGAAGGCGGCCAGCGCGGAGAGGAGAACCAGGAACACGCCCAGCGCCGCGATCCACCCCGAGTCCTCGCGGCCGATCATCCGCTGGCCCACCAGCGCGCGCCCCAGTCTCCCGCCCCGGTGGGCGCGGCGGCGGGCGTCGCGGGCGGAGGCGCGGCCCGGCTTGGCGGCGTCCTCCGGGCTCTCCGCCACCAGGCGCTCGGTCTTGCGGCGCTCGTGGAAGCCCCTGCGGCCGGGGGTGGTGAGGGTGATCTCCACCGCCGACTCCAGGTCGCGGAGGAAGAGCTCCTCCATCTCCCCCGCGAAGTCGCGGTCCAGCACGGCCACGTCCAGCTCCCAGTTCCCCAGGAGCGAGGCCAGGTTCATGTTGCTGGAGCCCACCCGCGACCAGACCCCGTCGGCGACGGCGGTCTTGGCGTGGATCATGGGCCCTTCCCACTCGAAGAGACGCACCCCGGCCTCCAGCAGCGGCCGGTACCCCGCGCGCGACAGCCCCCCGACCACGGGCCAGTTGTTGAAGGCGGGGACGATGACCCTCACGTCCACCCCGTCGCGGGCGGCCGCGGCCAGCGCCTCGGTCATGGCGGGCGGGGCCACGAAGTAGGGGTCGGTGACCCAGAGCCGCCGCTCCACCCCCACGTGGATGAACTGCGAGAGGCGGTAGATGCGGCTCCTCCCGGGCTCTCCCTCCACCACGCGCACCGCCACGTCGCCGGCGCGGGGGGCGAGCGCGGGGTCGGGGATCTCCTCCGGCGGGAGGCGGCGCCCCGAGATCTCCCAGGTACGGGCGAAGGCCCGGTCGATGACCGCGGCCACGGGCCCGCGGAACTCCACCCCGGTGTCGCGCCAGGGAGGGACGCCCTGCGCCGGGTCGCCGGCCCACTCGTCGCCGATGCACATCCCCGCCACGGAGGCGTACTCGCCGTCGACGACCACCGACTTGCGGTGGTCGCGGCGCAGGAAGTTGAGCGGGTCGCGTACGCTGGGCGGGGCGAAGGCGCGCACCCGTACGCCGGCGTCGCGGAGCGGCTTCCAGAAGCGCCCCGGAGTGGCCCAGCACCCCAGCCAGTCGTGCAGCACGCGCACCTTCACCCCGTCGGCCGCGCGGTCGGCGAGGGCCTCGCGGAAGAGGCGGCCCGTGCGGTCGTCGCGGAGGATGTAGTTCTCCAGGTGGATCCAGTGGCGCGCCCGGGCGATGGCCTCCAGCCACGCCTCGAACGCCATGGGCCCGTCCACCAGCAGGCGCGCGGAGTTTCCCCGCACCTGGTGGGCGTCGGAGGCGCGCAGCATCGCCCGCTCGGCCTGGCGGACCAGGGTGCGGGTGATGCCGAACGCGCCCACGCCCCCGCGCCCCCGGTCCGCCCGCTGTAGGGAGGTGACGCGGGGCTCGGAGGGGGGCTCGGCGGCGCGCTCCGGTCGGTTCATCGGGCGGGGTGGAGGGTGCCTGCGGACGCGGCCTTCCGGGACCGGCGGCGGGGCCGCCGGCAGCGAGTGCGACGATTGATGGATAACACTGGAGGGGCGGCACGGCGAGACCCGTGCCGCGGGGGGCGCCGCTACGGCCCGGCGAGCGCCTCGCGCAGCGCCGCCCGGGTCCGCGCCACGTACCCGCCGCCGAAGAGGACGACGTGCACCAGCAGGTAGTAGAGCTGGTAGGCGGCGCGGCGCCCCTCTCGGTAGCCGGGGAGGAGCGGCCGGGCCTCCTCGTACGCGGCGCGGAAGCGCGGCGGGAAGCCGCCGAACAGCTCCGACATCGCCAGGTCCACCTCGCGGTGGCCGCGGTAGGCGGCGGGGTCCACCAGGCAGGGCTCGCCGGCCGCCGAGGCGAGCAGGTTTCCGCCCCACAGGTCGCCGTGCAGGAGCGAGGGTGCGTCCTCCTCCGCCGCGGCCAGGAGGTCCGGGAGCCCGGCGAGCAGCCGCTCCCACTCGCGCGCGTCCCCCGCGTAGCCGGCCTCGCGGGCGTGGCGCAGCTGCGGCTCCAGGCGCCGGTCGCGCCAGAACTCCGCCCAGGTGGGCGCCGCGGCGTTCGCCTGCGGCAGCGGCCCGATGAAGTTGTCCTCCTCCCACCCCCAGGGCTCTGCCGCCCGCCGGTGCAGCGCGGCGAGGCCGCGGCCCAGCCGCTCGTCGAAGCCGGCGCCCCGCGGCCCCGGCTCGATCCACTCCATCAGGATCCAGCCGGGCTCGCCCGGGGCGCCCTCCTCCCCTGCGTCGAACGCCGCGCACACCTCGGGGACGCGCAGCTCCGGCCCGGCGGCGGCCCGCAGCGCGGCGAGGGCGCGGGCCTCGGCGGGGAAGAGCCCGGCCGGGGCGTCTCCGTTGTACTTGAGGAAGGCGGGGCCGTCCGGCAGCTCCAGGCGGAGCGCGGGATTGATGCACCCGCCGCCCACCGGCCGGGCCCCGCGCACCGCCCCGAAGCGCGCTTCCACCCGGCGGCGGACGGCTTCCGGGAGGATCACGCGGCGCCCGCCTCGCGCAGCAGGTGCTCGAGCAGCGCGGCGCAGGAGCGCTCCACCATGTCGTGCACGTCCTCGAAGCCGCGGGCGCCGCCGTAGTAGGGGTCGGGCACGTCCAGCCCGCTCCGCTCGGGGTCCCACTCGCGCAGCCGGTGCACCCGCGCGGTGCCGCCGGCGGCGGCGTGCAGTGATTCGATCTCCGCCTGGTTGTCGGCGTCCATGGCGATCACGTAGTCGAAGCGCCGGAGGTCGCGCGCGTCCAGCTGCCGGCTCCTGCCTGCCACCTCCACGCCGCGGGCGCGGGCGGTGGCGGCGCTGCGGCGGTCGGGCGGGGCGCCCGCGTGGTAGCCGGAGGTGCCGGCGGAGTCGATCTCGAACACGTGCTCCACGCCGCGCTCGCGGGCCAGGTGCCGGAAGACCGACTCGGCCAGCGGGGAGCGGCAGATGTTGCCCAGGCAGACGAAGAGGATCTTCACTGGC
>DATABU010000775.1:0-5848 GCA_036259415.1 Longimicrobiaceae bacterium | reverse complement strand
GCCCGGTCATCCGGGCGGGGGCGCCTCCGTTCCGTGCCTCGGGCTCAATGACTACTCCGACACGTTCTCCACCTCGTCCTCCGCCAGCCCCACTACGGTGCCGTCGGGGAACTCCACCATGAAGCCGTCCCGGCCGTCCTCGTTGCTGTCCGCGCCCCAGTGCCCGATCACCTCGCCCACCTTGCCCAGGTAGGGGCGGGACTGGTCGTAGCGCGCGTTCACCACCCGCACCTTGTGCATCTCGCCTCGCCGCGTCTCGGGGTTACCTCCGCTCCGCCGCGGCGGGATGCACGAGTCGAGCCGGGCGCCGCCCGGGACCGGCCCGGACGGCGCCGCGCGAGGGTGGGCCCGGCGGCTACAGGTCGTTCAGGTCCTTGGCGTTGCGGGCCGCGGCGCGGCGGGCGGCCGCGTCGCGCACGGCCTCCTCCGCGCGGGCCTGGTCCTGCTCGGCCCGGCCCTCCATCTGGTCCAGGCGCCCCTCGCGCTCCATCTCGCGGTCGCCGAGGAGGTCGCCCAGCCCCTCCTTGAGCTTCCCGCCGAGGTGCTTGCCCTTGCCGCTGGTGTCTTCCGCCATGATGGCCTCCCTTGTCGGTGTCTGTCGGTGCCTCCGTATCTCCTTGGTGGAGCAACGTTTGTGCCCGGTGGCCCCTGCTCCCCTCCGGCGGGCGTCTGGCCCGTGGCTTGCGTGGCCGCGCGTCTTCGCCTTTCCCCGGCCGTGCGGGCGGGGACGCACGGACCGGGAGAAACGGAGGCGCTGCTTGGCGGGAGCGGAGGACGGTCGCGAGGGGCCGGAGCCGTGGGAGCTGCTCTCCTCGGAGCACCTGGCCGACTACGAGATGTTCGGGGTGCGCCGGGACCGTGCGCGCTCGCCGCGCAACGGCACGGAGCAGGACTTCAGCATCGTGGAGTCGCCCGAGGGCGTCACCGTGGTGGCGGCCACCCCGGAGGGCGAGCTGGTGCTGGTGGAGCAGTACCGCCACCCGCTGCGCACGGTGACCCTGGAGCTCCCCAGCGGGGTGGTGGACCCCGGCGAGTCGCCGCTGGAGGCGGCGGCGCGGGAGCTCCGGGAGGAGACCGGCTACGAGGCGGGCGGCGCGGAGCACGTGGGCACCCTGGAGCTGAACCCGTCGTGGCAGACCACCCGCGTGCACGTGGTGGTGGTGCGTGACGCGGTGCGCCGCGGCGGGCAGGAGCCGGACGAGTCCGAGGACCTGCGGGTCCGCCGGGTGCCCGCGGGCGACGTGGAGCGGATGGCCGCCGCGGGGGAGGTCCGCTCCTGCGTCGCGCTGGCCGCGCTGGCGCTCGCCCGGTGGAGCGGAAGCGCTCCCGGGGGCTTGCGGCGGGACGGGGCGCGTGGGTACTCATAAACCTGCTACGTTCCCTCGACGCGGGACCATGTTCGTCTTCATCTCGCACCTGTCCGTCCCCGAGGAGGACCGGGAGTCGCTGGAGCGCCACTTCCGCGAGAGGTCGGGGCTGGTGGACGGCTTCCCGGGGTTCCTCTACCTGCAGCTGCTGCGCCCCGAGTCGGGCGCGGCCTCGCACACCTTCCTCACCGCGTGGGAGGACCGCGAGGCGTTCCGCAGCTACATGCGTAGCCGCGAGCACGCGGTGTCGCACTCGCGCGAGCCCGCAGACATCATGGGGCGCACCGGGGTGCGGCACGAGGCATACGAGGTGCTGATGGACTCGCGGAGGAGCCCGGAATGGGTGGGGTAGCCCCGACGGAGCCGGCTTCGCCCCTGGCGGAGGAGGCCGCGGCCGGGTACCTGGAGGCGCTGCTGGCCGGGGACCGGCGCCGCGCCTTCTCCGTGGTGGACCGGGCGCGGGCGGCGGGGCTCGGCCACCGGGAGGTGTACCTGGAGGTGTTCCAGCCGGCGCTCCGCGAGGTCGGCCGGCTCTGGCAGGAGAACCGCATCACCGTGGCGGACGAGCACCTGGCGACCGCGATCACCCAGGCGGCCATGGCGCGGCTCTACGACGACCTGTTCACCGTGGCGCGCAGCCGCGGACCGCTCCTGGTGGCGGCCTGCGCGGACTCGGAGCGGCACGAGGTGGGGCTGCGGATGATCTGCGACCTGCTGGAGCTGGAGGGTTGGGACACCGTGTTCCTGGGCGCCACCACGCCCATCGACGGCCTGGTGCGCATGGTGGAGGAGCGCCGGCCGGCCGTGGTCGCGCTCTCCGCCTCCATCGCCCCGCACCTGGCCCGCGTGGGCGAGGCGGTGCGCGCCCTGCGGGAGCGCCTGGGTGGCGCGGCGCCGCTGATCGCCGTGGGGGGGCGGCCGTTCCTGGACGACCCCGTGCTGGCTGGCCGGCTGGGCGCCGACCTCACCGCGACGGACGCGCTGGAGGCGGTCCAGCTGCTCCAGGAAAGGGTGGCGGCGTGAGCACGCGCGCCGGAACGGGGCTGCACCCTTCCCTCCGCGCCTTCCCGGGCGTGGTGCTGGAGCTGCTCCCGGACGGCACGGTGGCGGACTCCAACGGCCGGCTGGACGCCGCCGTGGGGCGCCCCCTGGTGGGGCATCCCCTGGCGGAGGCGCTGGACGGCCCCTCGGCGCGGAAGCTGGAGCGGGCGCTGGCGGCGGCGGACGGGGGCGGAGCGGTGTGGGAGCTGGTGGTGGAGGGCGGCGAGGCGGTGGTGGCGGTCTCGTTCTCCGTCTGCCGCTCGGGGGACGACGGCGCCGAGCGCGTCTGGCTGGTGGAGTGCCCGCGCGACTCGCGGGTGGCGGTGCTGCACGACCAGCTGCACGAGGTCAACTCCGAGCTGGTCAACACGCAGCGGGAGCTGGGGAAGGAGAAGGGGCGGCTGGTGCGGGCTCTGGACGAGCTGGAGCGGGAGTTCCACGAGAACGACCGCCTCTCGCAGAAGTTGCAGCGCCAGAACGAGGAGATGGAGGCGCAGAACGAGGAGCTCCTGGCCATGACCGAGGAGCTCCACGCCGGGCAGGAGCAGCTCCTGCGGCTCAACCACCAGCTGGAGCGGCGGACCCGGGAGCTGCAGGTGGCGCTCAGCGCCCGCAACCGCTTCTACGCGGCCATGAGCCACGAGCTGCGCACCCCCATCAACGCCATCATGGGGTACAACGACCTGCTCCTCGCCTCGGTGTACGGCCGGCTGGGAGAGCAGCAGGAGACTGCGGTCGAGCGCTCCCAGGCGGCGGCCCGCCACCTGAGGGAGCTGGTCAACGACATCCTCGACATCTCCCGCCTGGAGCTGGGCAAGTTCGAGCTGCAGCCGGAGCCGGTGGACCTCCAGCGGCTGGTGGAGGACCTGTTCGTGGCGGTCCGCCCGCTCGCCGACGGGCGCGGCTCCACCCTGCACCTGGTCTCCGGAGACGCGCCCTGCCGCGTGGTCACGGACCTGCGCCGGGTGCGGCAGATCGTCCTCAACCTCCTTTCCAACGCCGTCAAGTTCGGGAACGGGGAGCCGGTGATGGTCCGCTGCGGCCGCTCGTCGGAGGGCGGCGCCGAGCTGGAGGTGGTGGACGGCGGAGACGGGATCGCGGCGGAGGACCTGGGCCGCATCTTCGAGGACTTCGTGCAGCTGGGCACCGACGTGATCGGCGGGGCGCCGGAGGGGACCGGGCTGGGGCTGCCGATCTCGCGGCGCCTGGCGAACCTGCTCGGCGGGCGCCTGGAGGTGAGCTCCACCGCCGGGCTGGGGAGCACCTTCCGCCTCGTGCTCCCCCCCTCCATCGAGCCGGCCGCCGGGGCCGCCTGAGCGTGCCCCGGCCCGGGGGGCTGCGGGAGCCGCGCTGGTCCCGGCCCACGGTCTGCGGTATCTTTGGCGGAAGTCCGCCGCCGATCAGGCGCGCCTCGCACACCGGAGCAGGGAGGAATCGACTGCATGGAGGCTGACCGGGAGGGCGTTGGAACCGAGCGTACCGGGGACCGGCGCGGCGTGGACCGCCGCTCCGACGATCGCCGCCGGACGGACCGGCGGACGCCGCCGCCGCCGTGGCGGCGTCCGTGGGCGCTGGTCACCTACGGCGTCCTGGGCGCCCTCGCGGTGGTCCTCCTGTGGAACGCGCTCGCCGGGGACGACGGCCCGGCCACGCAGGGCGCGGTGGTCGAGGCCCGGCCGGCCCCCCCCGCCGTGGACCCCACCCCGCCGCCGGCGGCCTCGGAGCCTTCGCAGGACGCCTTCAGGACCGCGGACTTCGAGCGCCTGGTGATCGAGGGCGAGTCGGCGCGCGGGCGCCGGGTGCGCACGGAGCTGTACTGCGCCTCTCCCGACCCGGTCGCGCTGCGCCAGGGGATCCCCAACGCCGAGCGGGCCATCGTGGCGCTGCGCGACAGCACCGGGCGGGTCCCCGGCGCCGACTGCAAGTGGGGCGCGCGGGGCGACGAGCGGCGGCAGGACTTCCTCCTCCTGGTCCCGCCGGGGCTGGCGGACGAGTTCGCCGCGGCCCCGCTGACCACGGACGCCTTCGTGCGCCGCCGCCGCCTGCTGGCCGAGGTGGAGTGGATCGGCCGCTCGGAGATCCTCTCGCTCCGCACCGTGGGCGTGCTGCGCCGCGTCCTGACTCCCTCCCCCTGATCCGCCCCGCACGCAGCTCCCCCGCGATGTCCGTGCTCCCGACCGACTCCGTCCCCGCCACGGACGAAGCCCTGCTCCGCCGCGCCCGCCGCCTGCACCGCGAGGTCCCGCTGGTGGACGGGCACAACGACCTCCCCTTCGAGATCCGCGTGAAGGCGGGCGGCGACCTGGCCCGCATGGACCCAGACGGCCCGCTCCCCGGGCAGCACACCGACGTGCCGCGGCTGCGCGAGGGCGGGGTGGGTGGGGTGTTCTGGGCCGCCTACGTCCCCCCGACGCTGGCCGGCGAGGCGGCGGTGCGCTTCGCGACCGAGCAGGTCGAGCTGATCCACGGGATGACGGAGCGCTCGCCGCACCTGGAGCCGGCGCGCACCGCGGACGACGTGGAGCGGATCCACGCGGCGGGGCGCATCGCCTCGCTCGTGGGGGTGGAGGGGGGGCACGCCATCGCCAACTCCCTGGACGTGCTGCGCGGCCTGTACCGGCTGGGGGCGCGCTACCTGACGCTCACCCACGCGGACACCACGGACTGGGCGGACGCGGCCACCGACGAGGAGCGCCACGGCGGGCTCACGCCCTTCGGCGAGGAGGTGGTGCGGGAGATGAACCGCCTGGGGATGCTGGTGGACCTGTCGCACGTCTCGGCGGCCGCCATGCGCGCGGCGATCCGGGTGTCTGAGGCGCCGGTGGTGTTCTCGCACTCGGGGGCCTGCGGGGTCGCGGAGCACCCCCGGAACGTCCCGGACGACGTGCTGGAGCGGGTGCGCGGGAACGGCGGGGTGGTGATGGTGAACTTCTACCCCGGCTTCGTGGAGCCGCGCGGCGCCGAGCTCATGCGCGACATGTTCGACGTGCTCCGCGGCATGCTGGCGCGGCACCCCGGCGATCCCGGCCGGGCCGCGGCGGAGTTCGCGGCGTGGCGCGAGGCCCGCCCGGTGCCGCGCGGCACGGTGGCCACGCTGGCGGACCACGTGGACCACGTCGTCCGGGTGGCGGGGATCGACCACGTGGGGCTGGGCTCGGACTTCGACGGCGTGACCGCGCTCCCGGAAGGGATGGAGGACGTGTCGCGCTACCCCTGGCTCACGGCGGAGCTGCTGCGGCGCGGGTACACGGACGACGAGGTGCGGCGGGTGCTGGGCGGGAACGTGCTCCGGGCCATGCGCGGCGCCGAGCGGGTGGCGGAGCGGCTCCGGCGGGAGCGTGGACCCTCCACCGCGACCATCGAGCGGCTGGACCGGGCGGGGTAGCCGCCGCCCGGCAGACGCGGGAAGCCCCTCCGCCGGACCGTCCGGCGGAGGGGCT
>DATABU010000774.1:0-2022 GCA_036259415.1 Longimicrobiaceae bacterium | reverse complement strand
CCGCGCCCCGCCGGTGGATCCGACGGTAATGCACCGCGCGTGCCGCGGCCCGCGGCGGCCACTCTATTCGTAACCGCCTGCGCACCAGTCACTTACGAAGACACGCCGTCCCCCGGGCGGGGAACGGCGTGCATCGTGTCGTTACAAGCGGGGCCGGCGCGTGGTTACGTTCCGTGCGCCGGTGCCACGTCCGCCCGGGGGAGCGTGAAGCGGAAGACGCTCCCCTCGCCAGGGGTGCTCTCCGCCCAGATCCGGCCGCCGTGCGCCTCCACGATCCCCCGGGCGATGGCGAGCCCCAGCCCGGCGCCCTGGCGGCGCGAGCGCTGGGCGCGCCAGAAGCGGTCGAAGACGTGGGGGAGGTGCTCCTCCGGGATCCCGGGCCCGGTGTCGGAGACGGAGAAGCGCACCACGTCCTCCTCCACGTCGGCGCCGACGGTGATCCCCCCCCCGCGCGGGGTGAAGCGGATGGCGTTCCCCAGGAGGTTGGAGAGCACCTGCAGCACCCGGTCGGCGTCGGCCCGCACCGGCGGGGCGTCGGCGGCGATGCGGACGCGGGTGAGGATGGCCTTTTCTTCGGCCAGGGGGGCGTGCAGCTCCAGCGCGTCCAGCAGCAGGCGCCCCACCTGCACCGGGGCGGGGTCCACCGACAGCTCGCCGGCGTCCACCCGGGCAACGTCCAGCAGGTCGTCGATGAGCCGGCGCATCCGCTGGGTGGAGAGGTGGATCCCCTCCAGCTGCTTGCGCTCGCCCACCCGCTCGGTCTCGTCCGCCCAGGCGCGGAGGAGCACCTCGGAGCTGAAGCTGATGACGCTGAGCGGGTTGCGCAGGTCGTGCGAGACCACGGCCAGTACCTCGTCGCGCCGGCGCGCCGCCGTCTCGGCCTGCCGGAAGAGGCGCACGTTGTCCAGCTCCAGAGCCACGCGGCGCGCCATGTCGTGCGCGAACACCAGGTCCTCGCGCCCGTAGCGGCGGCGCGACCCGCTGGTCGCCAGCATCAGCGCCCCCAGCGTGCGGCCGCGGGCCCCCAGCGGCACCACCATCAGCGAGCGCATGCGCTCGGGGACGGCGTCGCGCTCGGCCCGCGAGCCGAAGAGCTCGGCCAGCTGCGCGCCGCCCACCTCGGGGACCACCACCGGCTCGCCGCCCCGGACGACGCGCAGCACGGGGTGGTCGCCGACCGGCGCGTCGGGCGGGAGGAGCCCGGGGGGCTCCTGCCGCGCCGGCCCGGTGTGGACCAGCGCCACGCGCAGCACGGAGCCGTCGGGCTGCACCTCGTCGATGCGGCAGTAGTCGGCCAGGCTGGGGACGACCAGGTGGGCCAGGCTGGCGAGGATCCCGCGCAGCTCCTCGGGGGTGGCGTCGAAGGCGGAGTGCAGCAGCTCGCTGGCGTAGGCCAGCACCGAGGCGCGCCGCTCGGCCAGCTCGGCGCGGGCGCGGGCGGCCTGCTCAAGCATGAGGAGCTGCTCGCGCTCGCGGTCGTTCACCCGGCGCTCGGTGACGTCCACCACCTGGATCACCACCCCGGCCGGCCGGCCCCCGGCGCCGGGGAGCGGCGCCGCGGCGAGGCTCACCTCGGCCGGGGCCCCGGTGGCGCGCCGCCCCAGCACCTCGATGCTGGCGGGCCGCCCCGACCCGGCGCCCCGCCCGGCCTCCCCGCGGTCGAGCACCTCCTCCAGGAAGGCCACGAAGTCGGGCCACTGCCCCGGGGAGACCAGCGGGAAGGGGCGCCCCACCACCTCGTCGGCGCGCCACCCCAGCTCGCGCTCGGCGGCGGGGTTCCAGAGCACCACGTTCCCCTCCGGGTCCAGCGCGACGGTGGGGAGCGGCGCCGCCTCCACCATCTCGCGGTGCGGCGGCTCCGCGGCGCCCGGCGGGACGAGCGGCGCGAGGGCCGTCTCCGGCGTGATGCGCAGCACGGGGCCGGTGCCCGTCCCCGCGGACAGCCAGCGGTACCGCCACCCCTCGTCCCCGCCCTCCCGCTCGCCGAGCGAGGTGGCCGCGCTGGCGGGCGCCTCGCTCGGC
>DATABU010000773.1:0-9360 GCA_036259415.1 Longimicrobiaceae bacterium | reverse complement strand
GCAGGTGCCGGGGACGGGCGACGCTGACCACCTGAGGAGCGAGGGCCACATGGCGGAGATCGAGCTGCGGCGGGCGGCCGGGGCGGCGCAGGGCGCCTCCCGGGAGGCCGGGCCCTGGGTGGAGCGCCTGGCGCGTCTGGGGTACGCGGCCAAGGGCGTGGTGTACCTGATCATCGGGGGGATCGCGGCGCGCGCGGCCCTCGGCTCGGGGGAGCGCGTGGAGGGGTCGCAGGGGGCGCTGCGCACCATCCTGGAGCAGCCGTTCGGGAAGGCTCTGCTGGCGCTCACGGCGCTGGGGCTGGCGGGGTACGCGCTCTGGCGCTTCGTGCAGGCGGCGCTGGACCCGGAGGGGAAGGGGAGCGACGGCGGCGGTCTCGCCAAGCGCGCTGGGTACGCCATCAGCGGGGTGATCCACGCGGGGCTCGCCCTGGCGGCGGCGCGGATGGTGATGGGCGGCGGGGGCGGCCAGTCGGGCGGCGGCGACTCGGCGGACCACTGGACGGCGGTGCTCATGCGGCAGCCCGCCGGCCGCTGGCTGGTGGCGGCCGTGGGGCTGGGGATCCTGGCCTACGGCGCGTACGCGCTGTACCGGGCGTACGCCGTGAAGCTGGACCGGCAGCTCGACCTGTCGCGCATGAGCCCGGAGGCACGGACCTGGGCCGTCCGCGCCGGACGCGCGGGGATCGCGGCGCGCGGCGTGGTCTTCCTGGTGATGGGGTTCTTCCTGCTGCGCGCGGCGCTCCAGTTCGACCCCTCGGAGGCACGCGGGCTGGACGGCGCGCTCCAGGCGCTCCAGCAGGCTTCGTACGGCCCCTGGATCCTGGCGCTGGTGGCGCTCGGGCTGGTGGGCTACGGCGTGTACCAGCTGGTGGAGGCGCGCTACCGCCGCATCCAGCCGGCGTAGCGCCCGGCCAGCCAGCGGGCCTCCTGGCCGGCCGCCTTCGCCAGCGCCCGCGCCACCAGTCCCACGGGCGAGCCCGCGCTGAACGCCGCCGCGATGGCGTAGAGCGTCCGCGGCGAGAAGCTCGGCTCCCCGGCGATGGCGTAGATGGGCTCCCACCCCTGGGGGTCCAGCTTGGCCTTGAAGGCGTCCAGCCCCTCGAAGTCGTAGAAGCGGCGGCCGTGGGCGCGCACCCAGCGCAGCAGCAGCCGCAGCCAGGCCGGCTCGCGCGCCTCGTGCGGCGGGGCGTGGCGGGAGAGCGGCGCCAGCCCCAGGGTGACGTAGCGCGCCCCGTCCGCCGCCAGCGCGCGCATGGCTGCGTCCACCATCAGCTCGGTGGCGCCGTTGGGCGCGCCGCGGCCGCGCACGAACTGCTCCACCAGCCAGCCGCGGCGCACCGGCACCGGCGAGGCCACCAGGAAGCCCACCGGCTCCCCCGCCCGCTCCGCCACGAAGACGCGCCGGTCCCAGAGCCGCGCCAGGGTCTCGGGCTCCACGAGGAAGTGCAGCGGGGGGAGACCCCGGGTCGCCAGCCACTCCTCCAGCAGGCGGTGCAGCACCGGGCTCCCGGTGGCCCGCTCAGCCGGCCACTCCTCCACGCGCACGCCCTTGTTGCGTGCCCGGTTGAGCTGCGCCCGCAGCGACGCGTGCCCGGCGATGATCCCGGGCCACGCCGCCGGGTCCCAGACGGGCTGCGCGCCGAGCCGCACCCGCGAGTGCGCCGGCGAGCCGCGGAGCACCTGCTCCAGCCGCGCGCCCGCCCCGAAGTAGCACACCCGGTCGCCCGCGGCGGCCGCGTCGCGCTCCAGCTCCGCCGCGACCGCGGCGAGCCGCTCCCCCGCGCACACCGGCGCCCCGGCCACCACCCGCACGCCGTGCCGCCGCACGTACCCCGCGACCGCGTCGCCCGCCGCCGGGGTCCAGAGCCGGATCCCGGGGTTGAGGATCTGGTACGCCGTGGCGTTCCAGCCATGGCGCAGCACCAGCTCCCGCGCACGGGCGAGCGCGTCGGGCGGTTCGGGGAGGCGGGCGGTCATGCGCGGGCGGCCGCGCGAGGAGCGTGCCGGGCGGACCCCCCTTCCCCCGGCCCCTTCCCCCGCAAGGGGGGAAGGGGAGAACTGCTCCGGCTGGATGCGGGAGGCGGATTTCGGTGCTCCGGGTCGTCGGTGGGGGCGCTCTGGGCGTCTGCCCCGTCGGGGCGCCCGCGTGAGGGATGCGAGCCCGAAGGGGCGAGACCCCGCGGGGCTGTTTCCGCGGGGGCTCGCCTCCGTTGGCGGGCGTAGTGTGCCCGCTTACGGAGCCGCAGCCCGACCCGAGCGCCAGCGAGGGGTACGCCCACCCCGGGCAGTCCTACAGGTTCAGCCAGTAGCTGAACTTCACCAGCAGCACGTTGGTGGCCGGGACGCTGTAGTCGTCCTCCATCCCCATGAGCCGTCCGAAGTCGCGGCCGAATCCGAAGGAGCCGTCGGACAGGTAGTCGGTGCGCCCCTGGCTCCAGACCAGGAAGAGCGTGGAGCCGGGCCGGTACTCCCAGCGCAGCACCGCGTTGGAGCGCAGCTGCTTGAAGTTGAAGTCCGGGTCGTTGAAGGCCAGGTCGGTCTCGCGGTCGCCGTCCAGGTCCACCCGGTACTCTCCGGCCTCGGAGTCGAACGAGAGCTCGCCCTGGCCGAAGGGGCGGAAGCGGTCGCGGAAGCGCGCGGCCCGGGGGTCCATCACCTCCTTGAAGCCGCGGTAGGTGCCGGCGCTCACGAAGGGCTGCGCGTACAGCTCCAGCGAGAGCGTGGGGCTGATGGTGTAGTTGAGCCGCGTGGTCAGCGTCACGGTGGTCTGGTCGAGCTGCGACATCACGTAGCGCCGGCTCCCCAGCGCGTCGTCCTGGGTGACGTACTGCCAGGTGCCGTGGCTGCGCCGGTACTGCGGGCTCAGCGACAGGTCGAGCTGCGACGAGGGGCGGTACCTCGCGGTGGGGGCGACCCCGTAGTCCCACCCGCCGCCGTCGTCGTCGACGCCGCCCCACACGTCGAAGCTGGCGCGCAGCGGCTTGCGGGTGTCGGAGTTCACCCAGGCGCTGTAGCGGAGGCCGGCGGGGCGCACGATGGCGGGGCCGCCGCGCAGCGAGCCGTTGCTGAGCGCCTCGAAGCGCCGCCCCGTCCACCAGCCGCCGTTCCAGAAGTTCTTCAGCTCGTAGTTCCCCCAGTGTCCCAGCTGGGTGAAGATGCGCTCGCCGCCGGTGGTCCACATGGAGAAGGGGTTGATCCCCACGCTCCAGCTGCGGAAGACCCCCTGCGGCTCGTACTGCTGCCAGCTCCAGCTGGTGAACGCCTGCACCTGGTCGGCCTCGCCCATGAAGCCCAGGTCGTTCAGCTCCAGCCCGGGGGTGCGCAGGTGGGCGCCGAAGCCGCCGCGCAGCTTGCTCCCGCCGTTCTTCCCCACCCAGAAGCTGGCGACCGTGCCGGTCAGCGAGGTGCGGGTGGAGTCGACCTCCACGTGGTCGGCGTCGGTGCGCTGGAAGAAGTGGGCGGAGGACTCCTGCACCCGCAGGATGGCCTCCTCGCTCCCGCGGACGTGGCTCGCGGCCACGTAGCCGTTGGCCTCCCAGGTGTTCCCGGCGAAGCGGTGCCGCCCCTTGATTCCCGCGGAGTAGGCGGACGAGCGCAGGAAGCCGAGCTCCTCGCGGCCGTCCAGCCGGCGGTGGGTGGCCGTGGTCATGATCCCCACGGCGCTGCCGCCCCGGCGGAAGTCGCGGGTCAGGCTCCCCACGAAGTAGTTGGTGAGCGGCTCCACCGCCTCGGCCTGGATGCGCCCCCCCGGCCCCTCCACCAGCCGGGCGCGCTCCTCGCCGGTGACCGCGTCCAGCAGCCCCAGCGTCCATCCGCCGGCCGTCTTCCCAGTCACCTTGGCGGCGCCCAGGATGGTGGTGGCCTCGGGTGACTCCAGCCAGCCGTCCCCCGCGTCCACGTTGCGCTGCGGCGTCCGCCCGATGCGGCGCGAGTAGAAGAGCGCCTCGCCCGAGCCGTCGTCGGTGCCCACGCCGAAGGCGAAGATGTTGGAGCCCTCCATGAAGAAGGGGCGCTTCTCGGCGAAGTAGCTCTCGTACGCGGAGAGGTTCACCTGCGAGGGGTCGGCCTCCACCTGCCCGAAGTCGGGGTTGAGCGTGGCGGAGACGGTCAGGTTGGAGGTGAGGCCGTAGCGCAGGTCCATCCCCATGGACACGCCCCCGTCGTTGCGCCGGTAGAAGGGGTTGTCGCCGTCGCCGGGCGCGCGCGTCAGGCTCCCCACGCTGTAGGGGAGCAGCTCCAGCCGCCGCCCGGGGCGGATCCCGGCCAGCCCGTGCAGCTCGCCGGACTGCGACACCATCCCCGCGGTGTTGGGGAGCACGGGCGACCACCAGGCCCACTCGCCGCGGCGGGCGACCTCGCGCGAGAAGTTCACCCCCCACACGCGCTCGCCGTCCACGGCCCCGCTGAAGCGGAGCTGCGAGAGGGGGATGCGGAACTCCGCCGTCCATCCCAGCGAGTCCACCCGCGTCCCCACCTCCCAGACGGCGTCCCAGTTGACGTCCTCGCTGGTGTCGTCGTAGTGCAGGACGTCCTTCTTCACCCCGCGCGGGTTCACCGAGAAGCGGAAGCCGGTGCGCCGGTCGTGGTACGAGTCGATGAGCACGTGCGCCCAGTCGGAGTACACGCCCGAGGCGTCGCGGCGGGCGAGCTGCGCGGCCACGGAGTCGGGGGCGGAGTCGTACATCCGCATGGCGACGTAGACGGCGTCGCCGCTGTACAGCACCCGCGCCTCGGTCCGCTCGGTGGCCGGCTTGCCGGGGTCGGGCCGCATCTGCACGAAGCCGGTGGCCGGCTCGGCCGCGGCCCAGGCGGCGTCGTCCAGCCGCCCGTCCACCGCGGGCAGCTCGCCGGCGATCCGGACGCCGCGGACCACCCGGGAGGGCGCCTCTGCGGGCGCGGCGGCGGCGCTCCGGCGCGCCGGGGTGTTGGAGGCGAGCTGCGCCGTGCCCGGCTCCGGGAGGAGCAGGGCCGCGAGGGCGAGCGCCGGGACGATGCGGAGGGACATCACGACCACCTCGTGGGGCTGGGGGCGAACGGGAGGCAGCGGTGCTGCACTCCCGTTGGACAGGACGGGACCCGGGATGGTTGTAAGGGGCGGCGTCGCGCCCGCGCCCGGGCGACCCCAATACGGGCGGGCGCGCCGGAGAGTTGCAACACCGCGGGGACGAGCCGTGCAGGGGCGGGGCGGCGCGGCTTCCCGAGGGGCGGGACGCCGGCCGGCCGGCCCCTACCGGCTCCCGATGATCTCTTCGAGCACCCGGGCGGCGCGGGGGTCCTCCGACTGGCCCAGCCAGAAGACCGCCTTCTGACGCAGCGCCGGGTCGCGGTCGCCGCGGGCGATCTGGATGAGGCGGTCGAGGGCGGCGGGCTCCTGGCGCTGCGAGAGGACGAAGATGACCTGCTCGCGCATCGCCCGGTTCGAGGTGCGGTCGTAGAGGGCGGCGATCTCCGCCACGGAGACCCCGGTCTGGCCGGCCCAGAAGAGCGCCTTCTTGCGCATCTCCAGCGGCTCCCGGTCGCTCGTCGCCACCCCGAGGAGCCAGCGGTCGTTCCCCTGACCGGGCATCTGCGAGAGGGAGAAGATGACCTTCTCCTTCAGCGGCTCGGAATCCATGCGGCCGTAGAGGGCGCGCAGGAAGCCGGCGTTCGCGGCGGAGGGCTGCTGCCCGATCCAGAAGATCGCCTTCTCGCGCAGGCCGGCGGGGAGCGACGACTGCTCGGCGAGCCCCCGAACGACCTGCCCTGCCCGCGCGCTGGGGTGCTGGGAGAGGGCGAAGATGGCCTTCTCCCGCAGGCCGTCGTCGCGGGAGGTGCGGAGGATCTCCTGGAGGACGTCCACCGCGCGCTCGGTCGGGATCTGCGACAGCCAGAAGACGGCCTTCTCGCGCACGCCCGGGTCCGGGTCCTCCCGGGCGATCGAGAGCAGGAGGCTCTCGGTCTCGGGGGTGGCCTTCTGCGACAGGAGGAAGACGGCCTGCTCGCGGAGCGGCGCGGAGCAGGCGTCGCGGCGCGCGAGCACCTGTTTGAGGATGGGGACCGCCTGCTCGGCGTTCATCTGCAGCAGCGCGTTCAGCGCCGCGGTGCGGACGTCGTCCTCGTTCCCGGCGCAGGCGCCACGGACCTGGCCGGAGGCGGTGCCTCCCTTCGGCCGGGCGGCCCGGGCCGCGTCCCGGGTCACCCGCTCCGCGGCCTTCGAGTCGCCCAGGCGGGCCAGCTCGCCGCGGATGCGGGTGGCGAGGACGTCGGCGTCGCCGCGGGTGCCGGCGCGGGGGTGCAGCCGGCGCTGCTCGTCCAGGCGGCCCAGGGCCGCGCGCAGGTTCCCGCTGCCGCCGACCCGGTAGAGCGCGAAGGCTTCCCAGTAGTGCGCGTCCGGGGCGTACGTGGAGCGCGGATGCCGGGTGGTGATCTGGCGGAAGAGCGTGGCCGCCCTCCGGTAGTCGTTGTCGTTGAGCGCCGCGCGGGCGGTACGGTAGATCCCGTCCGCGGGGTCCTGCCGGCTCCACGCGGGGGGGGGGCATCCGGCCGGGCGCGCGGCCGCGCAGGCGGCGACCGGCTCCCCAGTGCCCAGCGGGCGGGCGGCCGGGACCAGCAGTGCGGCGAGGGCGAGGGCGGCGGTAGCGATGTGCATGTGGGTCTCCGTTACGTGGTTGCGAGCGGGGCGCCGGCCGGGATCGCACTCCGCAGTCTGGGCAGGACGTCCCCCTGCTCGATGGCCTCCGTCACCAGGTCGAGCTCCTGCTCGGCGACGCCCTGCGGGGCCGTGTCGGCCGGGAGCTGGACGATCTGGGCGAGCACCAGCTCCAGGTCCTGCAGGAGCACCCGGAGCTCGGGGTCCCGGGCGGCGCGGGAGTCCAGCAGGAGGCGGGTGGTGGTGAGGAGGTCCTTCGCCCAGCGGATCGTCTGGTCGTCGACGCTCCCGGCGGCGGCCTCGCTCCGGAGGGAGGTGAGCAGGACCTCCGCCCGGCTCAGGTGCTGGGTGGCGGCCACCCGGTACGGCAGCGGCTGAACGGCCCCGGCCTCCACCCGGGCCGCCACCGGTGCGGGCCCGCCGGGACCGGCGGGGCCGAGAGTCCGCCCGATGGCGATGCCCATCAGGAGCACGGCGGCGATCCCCGCTCCCCACCGGAGCCGCTGCCGGGAGCGGAGGTCCCGGCGCCGCTGCAGCTCGTCCAGGGTGCGGGCGCGCTCGATGCGCGCCCACATCTCCTCCCGCGGGGTGGGGGGAGGTGCGTTGTATTCCCGCGCCGCCTCGCGCAGGAGGTCGTCGAATCGATGCTCGCTCATGTCGAGAAGTCCTTCGCATAGGGGGCGAGCTGCTCGCGGAGCTTCGCCCGCGCCCGGAAGAGTGTCGACTTCGAGGTGCCGGTGGTCACCCGGAGCGCGGAGCCGATCTCCTCGTGGGTGAAGCCCTCGATGTCGTGCATCACGAACACGGTCCGGTTCCGGTCCGAAAGGCCGTCGATCGCCTTCTTCAGGCGTTCCAGCATCCGCGGCTCGCCGGGGGCCGGGTGGACGGCGGCCTCGCGGGCGTGCTCCAGGTCCACCTCCCGCTGCCGGTTGCGCCGGACCTTGCGGAGACCGTTGAGGACCACGGACACCGCGATGGAGTGCAGCCAGGTGGAGAGCGCCGCCTCGCCGCGGAAGCCGGAGAGCCGCTGGAACGCCCGCACGAAGGTGTCCTGGGTGAACTCCTGCGCCAGCTCCGCGTCGCCCGTCATGCGGTAGGCGAGGCGGAAGACGCGGTCCACGTGCGCGTCGTACAGCTCCCGCTCCGCGGCGGGGTCGCTGTCCAGGACGCGTCGAATCAGCTGGTGCTCGTCCACCCGGCCGCCGGTTGCGAGGAGGGGTTCAGCGCTCTCTGGGTCCATGGGACACGGACACCTTCAAAACGGTTGCATCCGGGGCTCCGCTGCAACCCTCTCCCGGCTGGTCGTGTCAGACGGCGGACGATCCCGATCCCCCTCTCAAGGAGACGCCGGTCCATGGAACGCTCGCATCCCCTGATCGCCGGAGCCGCCGGGCTCCTCCTCCTCGCGGCGGGAGGTCCCGCGCCCGCGCAGACCATCGCGGAGCAGGTCGCCCGCGCGCCCGACGGCGTGGTGCGGATGAGCTTCCCCTCGCGCCCCGGGGTGTGCGGCCACGAGGGCGGGATCTCCGTCCTCGACGCCCGTGGCGAGGCCCGGAGCTTCATCCAGTGGCGCGGTGGGTCCGGGTCGGATTGGAAGGACCGCTGCGAACCCGGTCCGGTCCGGGTGGAGCTGCGGGTGAGCGGCGGAAGGGTGGCCGGCGTGCACACCGCCGTGGGCACGGCGAGGGGAGCGGTGCAGCGGGACCTGGGGATGGTGAGCGCCGCGGCCGCCGTGGACTACCTGCTGGGGCTGGCGGCGCGGGCGCCCGAGGGGGTGGGGGAGGACGCGATCCTCCCGGCGACGCTCGCGGAGGGCGTCACCGTCCACCCGCAGCTCCTGCGGATCGCGGCGTCGCAGGACGTCCCCCGGGGCACCCGCGAGCAGGCGGTCTTCTGGGCCTCCCAGACCGGGGCGCCCCTCGCGGAGCTGACGCGCCTGTACGCGCGCGTCTCCGACCCCGAGGTCCGGGAGAAGGTCCTCTTCGCGTACTCGCAGCGAGACGAGCCGCAGGCGGCGCGGGAGCTGCTGCGCGTGGCGCGGAGCGACGACCCGGAGAAGCTCCGGAAGACGGCCGTGTTCTGGCTGGGGCAGGCGGCGGGACGGGCGGTCACCCGCGACCTGGGCGAGCTGGTGGAGGACCAGGGGACGGACATGGAGGTGAGGGAGCACGCCGTCTTCGCCCTGTCGCAGCGCCCGCGCGACGAGGCGGTGCCCGCGCTGATCCGGGTCGCCCGCGAGAGCCCGAGCCCGCAGCTGCGGAAGCGGGCGCTCTTCTGGCTCGGGCAGACCGGCGACGCCCGCGCGCTCGCGCTCTTCGAGGAGCTGCTGGCGCGCCCCTGAGGCGACGGGGGGGGCGCACCGGACCTCCGCCCCGCGGCGCCGGGACACTGGCGGGCCGCGGCGGGCGGGGCTATGCTGTAGCGAAACGGTACAGCACGGCTCCCGCCCGCCCCTCCGCGCGCCACCGCCCTTGAGCCAGCTCGTCGTCGCCGCCATCTCGGACTCCTTCTCCGCCCTCTGGCCGGAGCTGGCCGCCCAGGCCGGGGCCGGGGCGCGCGTCGTGGACGCGCCGGAGGAGGCGGGGCCGGCCCCCGACGTGCTGGCGACGGTGCTCTGCGTGGCGGGGGTGGAGGAGGCGGCGGAGCCGGCGCTGCGCGCCCTGGCGGCGGCGGGCGCTCCCCCCGCGCTGGTGGTGGGCGCCCGCGCCGACCACCGGCTGGCCGCGGCGCTG
>DATABU010000772.1:0-2445 GCA_036259415.1 Longimicrobiaceae bacterium | reverse complement strand
GCTGGCGGACCGCTCGGGGGGGGCGGCGGTGCAGGGGGCCGCGTTCGACGCGGAGCTGGCCCGGCGCGAAGCTGCGCTCCCGCCGGGCGGGGGCGCGGCGCCGCCGTGGCGGTGGATCCTGCTCGGGCTGGCGGCGCTCCTCGCGCTCGCCGAATGGAACGTGCGGCGGCTGGGCGGGAGGCGCTGAGCGGCTCCGCGGACGGTGACCCGTGACGCGACACGCTGTCGTGCACCGCTACACGGCGGCGTGCGTCTCTGCGGTATATGTGTTTGTTGTGCAACGGGTTGCGTGGAGCGGCCGCGTGGCCTCCCGCCTGCCTCCTCCGGGTCCGCGGCGGCGTGATCCACATCGACCGGAGGAGACCATGCACCTGCGACAGACCTGCTTCCCGTTGGCACTGCTCTCCCTCGCCCTGGCCGCGTGCGCGGAGCGCGCGGAGGAGGTGCCCACTGCCTCGTCGGCGCCGAGCCTCTCCGTGGGGCCGAGCCCGCTCGGGCCGCCGCTCGCCGTCGGCGTCGAGCTGGTGGCGTCGGGACTCACCTCCCCCGTCCAGCTCGTGCAGGCGCCGGGACGGAGCGGGCGCCGCTTCGTGGTGGACCAGGTCGGGCTGGTCCGGACGCTCAACCCGAGCGGGAAGGTGCTGCCGACGCCCTTCCTCGACCTGAGCGACCGCATCACCCCGCTCAACCCCGGCTACGACGAGCGCGGGCTGCTTGGGCTCGCCTTCCACCCGGAGTTCGACCGCAACGGGCGGTTCTTCGTCTTCTACACGATCCCGCCGCGGCCCGGCGCTCCCGCCGGCTACGACCACACGAACGTGGTCTCGGAGTTCCGCGCCCGCGGCGTGGAGTCGACCCACGCCGATCCCGGCTCGGAGCGCATCGTCCTGCAGGTGGACCATCCGCAGGGGAACCACAACGGCGGGACCATCGCCTTCGGCCCCGACGGGTACCTCTACGTCTCCATCGGCGACGGCGGGGGGCGCGACGACGAGGGGCTCGGGCACGTGGACGACTGGTACGAGGCGAACGCCGGCGGGAACGGTCAGGACCTCGAGCACAACCTGCTCGGCAACGTCCTCCGCATCGACGTGGACGGGGCGCACCCCTACGCCGTCCCCGCCGACAACCCGTTCGTCGGCCGTCCCGGGCTGGACGAGGTCTGGGCCTACGGCTTCCGCAACCCGTACCGCTTCTCCTTCGACATGGGCGGGAGCCACGCGCTGCTCGTCGGGGACGCCGGGCAGGAGCTGTGGGAGGAGGTGAGCCGCGTGGTGAAGGGCGGCAACTACGGCTGGAACGTGAAGGAGGGGACCCACTGCTTCGACGCGGAGAACCCCACCGTGGTCCCGGAGGACTGCCCCGAGGTGGATCCCACCACGGGCGAGCCGCTGCGCGACCCGGTGATCGAGTTCGCCAACACCAAGAACCCCGTGGGCGGGCTGGCGCTCACCGTGGTCGGCGGGCACGTCTACCGCGGCAGCCGGGTCCCCGCGCTCGCGGGGATGTACGTCTTCGGCGGCGCCACCGCGTCGTTCACCGCCCCCGACGGCCGCCTCTTCGCCGCCGCGCCGCAGGCGTCCGGCCTCTGGCCCATGCGCGAGCTGCTGATCGACGGGACCGACCGCCTCGGCCACGTGGTGAAGGGCTTCGGCCAGGATCTCGACGGCGAGGTGTACGTGCTCGCCTCGGAGATCCTGGGCCCCACGGGGAGCACGGGGAAGGTGTTCAGGCTCGTGCGGCCCGGCGGGTGACCGGCCGGGCGTGCACGTCCGGGCCCCCCGCGCCTCCCCAGCGCGGGGGGCTTCGCGCGCTCCCGCCCCGCGGCTTAGATTCGGGCGCCCGTGCAGCGTCCACCCGGAGCGAGCGCCGCGTGACCACCGCCTTCGTCAGCCACCACGACAGCCCCCGCCACGACGCCGGCTGGGGCCACCCGGACCACCAGGGGCGCATCCCCGCGCTGGTGCGGGCCGTCTACCGCGACATGCTCGCGCTGCACGGGCACCTGGTGCAGGTGGAGGCGGTCCCGGCCACGGAGGAGGACCTGCTCCTGGCACACACACCGGAGTACCTGCGCTCCGTCCGCGAGGCCGTAGCGGGCGCGGCGGCGGAGGGCCGCCCGGTCCCCTTCGCGGCGGAGGTGGTGGTTTCCGGCGCCTCGTGGGACGCCGCCGCGGCCTCCGCCGGCGCGGCGCTCACCGGCGTGGAGACGGTCCTGGCGGGGGAGGCGCGCAGCGCCTTCTGCTCCGCGCGCCCGCCGGGCCGCGACGCCGCCGCGGACCGGGCCGGCGGGCACTCGCTCTTCAACCACGTGGCTGTCGCCGCGCGTCACCTGCGCGACCGCCGCGGCGCCCGGCGGGTGCTGGTGGTGGACTGGGGCGCCCGCGCTCCCCTTGGTACCGGCGAGGTCCTGGCGCCCGACCCCGGCGCCCGCGTCCTGGCGGT
>DATABU010000771.1:0-8139 GCA_036259415.1 Longimicrobiaceae bacterium | reverse complement strand
CCCGCACCCCGCGGGTGCGGGCCGGGCGCGCTCTGGGGACGAAGGATGGGTCCATGACCCGGGAAGCTGGCAACCCGCGGGCCAGCGCCGCCGCCGGGCGCCCCCCCTTGCCAAGCGGGGCGCCCCGGCCGATCTTGTGCGCCGCCGCAGTCGCAGAACGCACGTTTCCCCGCAGTGCTCACCGCCGGCCCTCTCCGCCGGACCGTCCGTCCACCCCGCACCACCCCGCTACGCTCCCATGGAAGCAGCCGACGCCGCGGACGTCATCCGCGAGCTGCGCGAGGACCGCGCCGAGCACGACGCCGAGGAGCGCTTCCGCTCCCGGGTCGCCCTGGTCATCGCCGTGCTGGCCACGCTCCTCGCCATCGCCACCCTGGGCGGCGGCAACGTCGCCGAGGACATGATCAACTCCAACATCCACGCCAGCGACACCTGGGCCTTCTACCAGGCCAAGAACATCCGGCAGACGGCCATGAACCTGGCCGCGGACGAGATGGAGACCCTGCTGCTGGCGAGCGGCCCCACGCTGCCCGAGCAGGCGCGGCGGGACATCGAGGACAAGGTGGCGAGGTACCGCGCCACCGCCGCCCGCTACGACGACGAGCCCGACCCGGACGCCCCGGCGGACTCGCTCCGCGGCGAGGGGAAGAAGCAGCTCGCGGTGCAGGCCCGGAACTGGGAGGCGCAGCGCGAGCGGGCGCAGGAGCAGGACGCCAACTTCGACTACTCGGGCGTCCTCTACCAGATCGCCATCGTGCTGGGCTCGGTCGCCATCCTCGCCCTGTCGCGCCCCGTCCTGTGGATCGCGCTGGGGATGGGCGGCGTGGCGACGCTGCTGATGCTGAACGGCTTCTTCCTCCTCGTCCACCTCCCCCTCTGACCCCGGAGCCCCCGTGCAACGCATCCGACTGGTCGTGCTCCTGGCGGTCCTGGCCGGGACGGTCGCCTTCGTCGCGCCCCTGAAGGACGGCCGCCCTCTGCTGGACTACCGCGAAGTCAAAGGGCCCTTCCTGCGCCCCGCCGCGGGTGTCGTCGAAGGCGAGGGCGGCGTGTACAAGTGGCAGGGCGAGGACGGCACCTGGCACTACAGCAACGTCCCCCCGGAGGGCCGCGAAGGGGTGAAGAAGGTGAAGGAGACGATCACCTGGGCGAAGGGCTCCGGCGGGAGCGCCGCGCCCGCGGAGACCGACCCGGAGCGCCCCCGCAGCGCCGGCGAGCTGCTCGCCGAGAGCAAGCGCCTGGGCGAGAAGACCGGGGCCCGCCAGACGGAGCTCCAGAAGCTGGTGGACGAGGCGAACCAGTAGCCGCCTCGGGACGCTGGCGGGAAGATCGAACGGCGGCGGAGCCCCCCGGGCCCCGCCGCCGTTCCGCGGTCCGTGCTCCGTCCCTCCGCCTACCGCGCCGCGAACGCCCGCGCGTGCCAGGAGTCCCGCAGCGGCACCTCCCACTCCCCGGCGTCCAGCTCGCCGACGGTGGAGATGGTGTTGTCGAACACCACGGTGTCCCCGCCCACCTCGCCGGACTCCAGCAGCGCCCGGAACTCGGGACGCGAGGCGGCGCGGACCTCCCCGTCCGGGCCGCGGAACCAGACGCCGGAGCGGTCCAGCAGCCCCGCGCCCAGCTCCCCCTCCAGCTCCTTGAAGACGCGGAACAGCGAGTCGATGGAGCACCCGGAGACGCCGGTGGCGCGCTCGTCGGCGCCCACCAGGAGGAAGCGGTCGTGGCGCCAGTCGCGGGCGCCCACCACCGGGTGGCCGTGCGCCAGCCACCCCTCCACGAAGCGGTCCACGCGCGCCAGCAGCGCGTCCGCCTCGCCGGGCGCGAGGGGGCGGGATGCGGCGAAGATCCACAGGCGGGCGTCGCCCGGGAGGAGGGAGAAGTCCACGGCGCTCATGGCAGGGTCTCGCGTTGGGGTGGCTCTGCTCCCCGAATCTACACCCGGGGCGGCGGCCTTACCAGGCGTCAGCTCTGCGGGGCGGCCGCGTCGCGGACGCGCTCGAAGTCGCGGTAGCCGCTCATGCTGAAGGTGCCGGAGAAGTCCTGCACCACCGTCCCCACCACTCCCCGCGGGTCCGCGGTGACCCTTCCGCCGGCGGGGAGGCGGATGAGGCCGTCCGGGGTGCGCACCTCGGCGTAGCGCACGGTCCCACGCGCGACGGGCCTGCGGCCGCTCAGGTACTCGAACTCCAGCTCCCGCACCACGAACGTCTCCGGGTCGATGCGGATCACGCCGCGCAGGTCGAAGCCCTCCCGCCGCGGCTCCCCGGTGGGGCGGAAGCGCAGCGCCAGTCCCGCCGCATCGTCCCCCGGGTCGCCCTCCAGGCAGTGGGTGCGCAGGAAGTCGTCGTCCAGCAGCTCCAGCTCGTCGGGGATGCGCACCACGAACGAGGTCCGGCCCTGCTCCCCGAACCCCCGCCGGCGCGCCTGCCGGGCCAGCGCGGAGTCCGGGTGGCTCACGATGGTGGTGTCCTCCGCGATGCGCCGGTCGCGCAGGAGACGGAGGCGCACGTCGCCGTCCACCCGGCGGTCGTAGACGAAGCGGTACTGCTGCATGAACCGCCGGCGCGTCTCCAGCGCCTTCTGCGTCTCGCGCCAGAGCGCCGCCAGGTCGGGCGCCTCCTCCAGCCGGTCCAGCCCGTAGCACGCGTTCCCCGCGACGGAGATCCCCTCGAGCTCCACCGGGCGGAGCGCGGCGGCGAGGGTGCGCCGCACCGTGCGACCCGCCTCGACCACGAACACCTCCGAGGGCGCGGACACGAAGCCGATGCGGTCCAGCCGCAGCCGGTAGCGCCCGGGCGGCACCGCCTCGAAGCGGAACCCGCCCCCGGCGTCGGTGAGCGTCCCCCGCAGCGGCTCGTCGCTCCCCTCCGCCGAGAGGAGCTGTACCAGCGAGAGCGGGACGGGCGCGCCTCCCTCCGCCGCGACGGCGGCTCCCTCGACGGCGCCGGGCGGCTGCTGGGCGGCCGGGGAGCCCGGGAGGGCGAGGAGGAGCGCGGCGAGGAGCAGGAGGCAGGCACGCATGGGACACAGGGAGCGGGGAGGTGAACGGTTGCTTCGCGAGGGACCCCGCGCAGGGCAACCGCCGTTCCCGCGGCGCGCGCCCGGACCCTCCGCGGGCAACCCGTTGCGGCACCGGAGGATGGAGAGCCGCCCCGTCGCCGGCGGAGCGGGCGGCGACGGGGCGGGTGTCGAAGATGTGGGACAGGACGGCGTGTCGTATCGCCCCGCCGGCTCAGGTAAACCAGCCGCCCTCCGGCCCGGTGAGCGCCGAGCCCTCGGCGGGCTGCCAGGTGGCGACCTCCTCGATGCGCAGCGCCAGCTCGAAGTCCTTGTCGGTGACCCCGCCCGCGTCGTGCGTGGTGAGCTTCACCGTCAGGCGGGGATAGCCGAGCAGGAGGTCGGGGTGGTGCCAGGCCGCCTCGCCCAGGTAGCCGATGGCGTTGGCGAGGAGCAGCGTGCGGTGCCACCCGCCGGTCTCGAAGACGCGGACCAGGTGGCCCTCCTCGTGGCGCCAGCTGGGGAGCTGCGCCGCCAGGCGCTCCCGGATCTCCTGCTCGTCGTGGACCTTCGCCATGGTGGCCTCGTCTGGTTGGGGGCGATGCGCCGTCACGCGCGGCGCAGCGGGAAGCGCTCGACGGCCTCGTAGCGCGCGCCGCCGGGGCCCAGCCGGCTGCGGAACAGGACCAGGGCCGCCACCGGCAAGCGCCCGCCGAAGGCGGGGACGCGTCCGACGACCCCGCGCACGTCCTGCGCCGGGCGGATGCGGGCGAGCGTCAGGTGCGGCGAGAAGGGCCGCTCCTCCGGCGGGAAGCCGGCGCCGCGCGCCGCCTCCTCCGCGACCGCCGCCAGGGCGCGCAGCGGCGCCTCTCCCTCCTCCACCCCCAGCCAGAGCACCGAGGCGCGCGCCGGCCGCGGGAAAGCTCCCAGGCTCCCGAAGCCCAGGGTGAACGGGGACCCGGGGTCGGCCCGGCGAAGGGCGCGGGCCACCTCGGCGCGCCGGTCGGGCGGGGTGTCGCCCAGGAAGCGCAGCGTCAGGTGCCAGCCCGCGGGCGCCACCGCCCGGCCCGGCAGCGGCCGGCCGCCGAGCGCGGCTCGCAGGTGCGCGTCCAGCTCCCGCCGCAGCTCGTCCGTCAGCTCCACCGCCAGGAAGAGGCGTTCCGTCCCGCCCTCGCTCGCCGCCATGCGCGTCCCTCCGCTCGTAGAGCTCCCGCCGGCCGGCTACGCGCCCCGCCCCGCCCGGGCGGCGTCGGCGCGGGCCAGCGAGGCGTAGGCGGCCCGCTCCTGGTCGCGGTGCTGCCGCCACTCCAGGAGCCGGAAGAGCAGCGCCACCACCAGCACGGCCGTCAGCACGGACACCGTGGCCCAGCGGAGCCCCCGGCCGAGCAGGTCGAAGACCATGGTGACCACGTCCAGCACCAGCACCAGGAGGATGAAGCTCCAGCGGGTCAGGCGGCGCATCGTGACGGCCTCTCGCGAAAGGGGGATCGGGCGCGGACGGCGCCCCCGCTACCCCGGCTCCGCCGGGGCGTGCTGGCGATGCCCGCGCCGGGCGGCCGGCGGGAGAGCGGCCCGGGGCTCGTCCGCCGGGGGGAGCCAGAGGGTGAAGGTGGAGCCCACCCCCGCCCCGCTCTCCAGCGTCACCTCGCCCCCCAGCATCCGCGCGATCCGGCGGGCGATGGCGAGGCCGATCCCCGCGCCCGGCGCCTGCCCCGGGTGCGCCCGGTGGAACTCCTCGAACACCCGCTCCCGCTCCTCGGGGGGGACCCCCACGCCGGTGTCGGAGACCTCCACCGCCAGCCAGCGGCCGGGACCCGGCGCGCCGCGCCCCTCCCGGACCCGGGCGCGGATCCCCACCTCGCCCGCGGGGGTGTACTTGACCGCGTTGGAGAGCAGGTTCCCCAGCACCTGGCGGACGCGGCTCTCGTCGGCGCGCACCCCGGGGAGGTCGGCGACCACGTCGGTGTGGAGGGAGAGCCCCGCGGCCTGCGCCGCGGCCCGGTAGTCCTCGGCCGCCTCGTGCACCACCCGGGCCACATCGGCGAGCCGGCGCTCGGTCCCGGCGGGGGCCTCGATGCGGGCCAGCGCCAGCAGGTCCTGGATCACCCCGACGGTCTCCTGCGTGGCCCGGCGGATGCGCCCCACCACGTGCAGCTGCTCCGGGGTCAGCGGCCCCTTGAGCCCGTTCTCCAGGAGGTAGGCGTAGCCGTCCACCACCCCGAGCGGGTTCTTGAGGTCGTGCGTCACCCCCCGCACGAAGGCCACCTTCTCCTCCATGCTGCGCTCCGCCTCGGCCCGCCTCCGCTCCGACTCCTCCGCAAGCGAGCGGGAGCGCTGCAGCAGGCTCTGCATGCGCCGGCCCAGCGCGAGCGCCGTGCCCCCCCAGGCCAGCGCCAGCACGGTGAGCGCCGCGAAGAGCCAGCGCTCCGTGCGGTGCACCTCCCGGATCTGCAGGGCAAGGTCGCGGGAGCGCCCCTCCAGCGCCGCGTCCAGCCGCCCGGACGCCTCCAGCGCCGCCTCGTACAGCTCCTGCTGCCTGTCGACCCGGTCCGCCCCGGCGCTCCCTTCCTGGCCGGCCTCCGGCATGCTCCCGTGCCAGTGCGCCAGCACCCCGCGCAGCTCCCCGTAGCTCGCGCCCACCTCCGGGCCCAGGGCCGGCACCATCTCCCCGAGGGTGGCGTGCACCTCCGCCTCCTCCGCACGCCGGTCGCGGTAGCGGTCGAGCCATGCCGTGTCGCCCGTGAGCAGGTAGCCGCGCCGCGCGGACACCTGCAGCGCCAGGAGCCGCTGCAGGTCGTGCACGTGCGACTCCGCGGGCTCCACCAGCTCCGCGATCTCGCGGTACACCGCGGTGGTCCGGTGCTCCACCCGCAGGAGGACCACGACCAGCGCCAGCATGCAAACGACGACGGCCGCCAGGGGAGCAAGGGCCCCCCACCCGGTGGCCGGCTCGCGGCGCCCGGGGGGCGGTACGGTGGGGGAGCGGAAATCGGCCATCGGCGCGGCAGGGAGCGGGGTGCGGTCGTGGACGGAGACGGGGGCGGCCCGCCGCCCCCGTCGCTTACTACACCCCCGGGTTCCTCGCGGAGTTGCCGCCGGCCCCCTGCCGGCGCGTGGCCGTGCGGAACTTGCATCCACCGGGTGCGTTACAGGAGTACACCGTCCGGGGGACCCCTCCCCGGACACCCGGAACGCACGAGGCCGCCATGCTGATCCGCAAGCCGGAAGACGTCCGCTCCTCGGAGATCACCCCGGAGCCGCTGTACCAGACCCGACGCCAGTGGCTGGGCGCCGTGTCGGCGGCGCTCGCCGGGGTCGCCGTCCCCACGGCGCTCCCGGCCTGCGAGGCCGCCGGGGGCGAGGCGGCGGAGGCGCAGGCCGACGAGCCGACGCCCTACGAGGACGTCACCAGCTACAACAACTTCTACGAGTACGGGACCGACAAGGAGGACCCCGCGCGCCTGGCGCCGGGGCTCCTGAAGACCCGCCCCTGGACTGTGACGGTGGACGGGCTGGTGCGGAAGCCGGGGCGCTACGCCTTCGACGACCTGGTGCGGGCGAGCCAGGTGCAGGACCGCACCTACCGGCTGCGGTGCGTGGAGGCGTGGTCCATGGTGATCCCCTGGCAAGGGATCATGCTGCGCGACGTGCTCCGCCGCGTGGAGCCCACCCCGGCCGCCCGCTACGTGGAGCTCACCACCCTGCTCGACCCCGAGCAGATGCCGGGGCAGCGGCGCCCCGTGCTCGACTGGCCGTACGTGGAGGGGCTGCGCCTGGACGAGGCCATGCACCCGCTCGCGCTGCTCGCCACCGGGCTGTACGGCCGGCCGCTCCCGGCGCAGAACGGCGCGCCGCTGCGGCTGGTGGTGCCCTGGAAGTACGGCTTCAAGTCCATCAAGAGCATCGTCCGCATCCGCCTCACCGACCGGCAGCCGCAGACGGCCTGGAACAGGGCCGCCCCCGGCGAATACGGCTTCTACGCCAACGTGAACCCCGAGGTGGACCACCCCCGCTGGACCCAGGCGCGCGAGCGCCGCATCGGCGAGTGGCGCCGCCGGCCCACCCTGCCCTTCAACGGCTACGCCGAGCAGGTGGCCTCGCTGTACCGGGGGATGGACCTGCGGAGGAGCTTCTGAGCGTCGCGAGGACGCCGCGCCGCGCCGACCGGACCGTCGTCGCGCTGAAGGCCGTGGTCTGGGCGGCGGCGCTGTCGCCGCTGGCGTGGCTGGCCTGGGAGGGGCTCGACGGCGGGCTGGGGGCGGAGCCCATCGAGAAGGCGACGCACCGCACCGGGCTCTCGGCGCTGGTGCTGCTACTCTGCTCGCTGGCGGTGACGCCGCTGCGCCGGCTCACCGGCTGGAGCCGCGCGGTCCGCTTCAGGCGCCTGCTGGGGCTCTTCGCCTTCTTCTACGCCGCGCTGCACTTCCTGGTCTACCTCTTCGACCAGGAGTTCGTCCCCGCGTACATCGTGGAGGACGTCGTCGAGCACCCGTACGTGACGGCGGGCTTCACGGCCTTCCTGCTGCTGCTCCCGCTCGCGCTCACCTCCACGCAGGGGATGATCCGGCGGCTGGGCCGGCGCTGGCAGAAGCTGCACCGACTGGTGTACGCCGCGGCGGCGCTGGCCGTGCTGCACTTCGTCTGGCTGGTGAAGAAGGACCTCACCGAGCCGCTGGTCTACGCCGCAGTGCTGGGCCTCCTCCTGGCCGTCCGCCTCCCGGTGGTGACCGGCTTGAAGAAGCCGCGGCCGCGCCTGCGCCCACGCCCCTCCGACCCCGCCGGCTGAAACACGCCCGCCGCGGGCGCCGTAGAGGGGGCTCCCTCATCCTCCCACTCCCCACAGGACGCCCGCATGGAACCCAGCATCGCCCCGATGATCGTGATGGTGACCGGCATCGTCACCACCGGCGGGGTCCTCATCCTCCGCCCCATCGCCAAGCGCCTCGGCCACCTGCTGGAGGCCATGACCCACGAGCGCCGCCTCCCCGACCGCGGCGCCGAGATCGCGCAGCTCCGCGACGTGCTGCAGAGCCTGGACGCGCGCATGGCGCTGATCGAGGAGCGGCAGGACTTCACCGAGGCGCTCCTCCACTCCGGCGACGGGAAGCGGCCCGCCGCGCTCGAGGGCCGCTCCGGCTCCCG
>DATABU010000770.1:0-2036 GCA_036259415.1 Longimicrobiaceae bacterium | reverse complement strand
GCCAGCACGCCGATGGAGACCGCGGCCACCGCGGCGGCCGCGGCGAGCGTCGGCCGCGTCCACCCCCCCAGCCAGGCGAGCGGCGAGCGGACCGCCGCGGCCTCGGCGAGGGCGCGCGCGGTGACGCCCGCCACCATGGCCTCCCACCGGGCGGGCGGGGGGCGGAGCGGCGTCAGGTCGACGGGGTCCTGGTGCATGTCTACTAGCCTTCCTCCCGGAGGAGTGCGCCCAGGCGGGCGCGGAGCGCCCGGCGCGCGTTGAACAGGTGGTAGCGGACCGTCCCCTCGGGGAGGCCGAGCGACTCGCCGATCTCCCGGTGCTTCCACCCTTCCAGGTCGTGCAGGAGGACGACCTCCCGCTGGACCTCGGGGAGGGTGGCGAGCCCGTCGCGGAGCCGGTCGCGGATCTCGCTCCGCTCGGTGTCGCGGAGCGGCGAGCTGCCGTCGGTCGCGGCGACGGCGTGCTCCAGCGGGAGCGCGGCGCGGACTGCCCGGGACCGGAGCAGGTTGCGGCTCCGGTTGCGGACGATCTGCATCAGCCAGGGGGCGAAGCCCTCCGGCCCCCGCACGTCGCCGATGCGCCCCAGCGCGGCGACCATGGCGTCCTGCACCACGTCCTCGGCCTCGGTGGGGTCGCCGGTGACGGCGAGCGCCACCGCGTACGCCGCACCCATGTGCAGCCGCACCAGCCGCTCCATGGCGGCGGGATCGCCGCCCTGAGCGCGGCCCAGCAGGTGCGCGACGTCGTCGGACATGGTTGCTTCCCAGGACACGTGAGCCTGGAAAAACGTTGGCGGGCCGCCGCGGCGCCAGCGGCCGGGCCGATCCCGCCGGAAAAAGCGCGCCCGCCGCCCGGGTGGGGCGGCGGGGCGTAGGGACGTGCCGCTCCGGCGCGTGCCGGGGACCTCGCCGCTCAGACCACCTCCCAGAGCCCGGGGTACAGCGTGACCAGCCCCGCCTCGTCGACGGTGAGGTCGCGGACGAAGGCGCCCCCGGCGCTCTCGTAGCGGTAGTGGAGCTCTCCCGTGCGGCGGTACACCTGCGGGAGCGTCTCCAGGGCGAAGCCGGGGAAGCGGAGCCACGCCGCGCGCACGGGCGCCTCCTCCCCCACCGCCAACCCCAGGCGGCGGATGGGGAGCAGGTTGGTCGAGGGGCTGAAGCCGAAGTCCACGTCGGTGCACCCCTCCACCTCCGGGCGCTCCTCGCCGTCGAGGCGCCAGCGCCCCTCCCCGTCCGCGGCAAGCTCGATCCGCACCGCCTCCGCGCCGACCCACCCGTCGACGAAGGCCGCCCGCGTGCGCCACCCCGCGTCGCACTCCACCCTGTAGTCCAGCCGGCAGGGCCGCCCCTCGTGGCCCAGCACCGCCGTCCCTTCCAGGCGCCAGCCGCCGCCGTCGCGGAGCACCCGGGCCGACTCGTGGCCGGGCAGGTCCAGCCTGCGCCAGAGGATCGCGTGTGTCGCCATGGCGGGCTCCGGAGTGGGAGGCGGGGAGCGCGTCTCAGGCCGGGGCGGGACTCGGCGCGGGCGCGACCGGAGGTGCGGCGGCGCCCGCCACCACCGCGCGGACGTGCTCGCGCTGCAGGTGGAAGATCCACCCGCCCAGCAGCCCCGCGCCCAGCAGCAGCAGGAGCTGCGCGAGGCTGGCGCCCCAGGCGGGCTGGAAGCCGCGCACCCCCTCGATGGCCGCGGCGGCGAGGGCGCACTCCGCCGCCAGCCGCAGCGCCAGCGCGCGGTAGGGGAGCTCGCGCCGGCTGCGGGCCTCCGCCAGCAGGTAGCCCAGCACGGTGAGCGCGGCCACGGACTCCAGCAGGTGCAGCTGCTCGGCGGTGCTCAGCGACGCCGCGCGTCCCGCGAAGCCCAGCCACCCCGTCCAGCCGCCGGCCCCGGCGGCGAGCGGGGCGAGCACCATCGCCAGCAGGTACGCCGCGAAGGCGGGCGCGGCCCGGCGCAGGGTGCGCGCCTCGAAGCGGCGGTCGGCGGGGTCCCCGTCCGGCCGCCGGGCCTCCAGCGCGGTGGCCGCGGCCACCCCCCCCCCC
>DATABU010000769.1:0-2043 GCA_036259415.1 Longimicrobiaceae bacterium | reverse complement strand
GGCGCCGCGGCCGGGACCGCCGCCACGGGCGCCGCGCCGTGCAGCAGGGCGAAGTCGCGGACCGCCACGGTGACGTTGTCGCGGCTGCCGCCGGCCAGCGCCAGCGCGGAGAGGCGCTCGGCGGCGGAGGCGGCGTCGCCGGAGGCCAGGACCGAGGCGTGGATCGCCTCCTCCACGACCACGCCGTGCAGGCCGTCGCTGCACAGGAGCACCGCGTGCGGGTCGCCGGTCGCGAAGGGGCCGAAGACGTCCACCTCCGGCTCGTCCCCGGTCCCGAGAGCGCGGGTCAGCGCGTTCTTCCAGGGGGAGCGGGCGATCTCCTCGGCCGACATGCGGCCCGAGCGCACCGCCTCCTCGGCGAAGGAGTGGTCGCGCGTCACCTGCTCGATCCCTCCCGCCGACACCCGGTATCCGCGGCTGTCCCCCACGTTGGCGATCCAGTAGCGCGCACCGTCGCGGAGCAGCGCCACCAGCGTGGTGCCCATGCCGTCCAGCTCCGGGTCGCTCTCCGCCGCCTTCCGGACCGCCGCGTCGGCGGCCCGGAAGGCGTGCGGGAGCTCGGCGCCCGCGTGCAGCGCGTCCACCAGCGCCGCCAGCGCGGTGGTGCTGGCTACCTCCCCGCCCGCGTGCCCGCCCATCCCGTCCGCCACCGCGACGACCTCGCGCCCGTCCGGGAGCACGGTCGCCACCACGGCGTCCTGGTTGGAGGGGCGGCGCCCGCGGTCGGTGGCGCAGCCGGTGGCGGCCGCGCTCAACGGGGCGCCCCCCGGTAGCGGAGCACCACCTCGCCGATCTCGACGCGGTCGCCGTCGGCCAGCAGGTGGCCGTCCTCCGGGCCGGCCAGCTCGCGGCCGTTGACGCGCAGCGGGTTGGTGCTGGAAAGGTTGCTGATGGTCCAGGCCCCCTCCGCGAAGCGCATGCGGGCGTGCAGCCGGCTCACCGTGGGAACGGCGAGCTGCACGTGCCGCTCCGGGGCGCCGGCGGCGCGCCCGATGGTGTACTCCGTGACCTCGCCGCCGCCGCGCAGGAAGCGGATCTCGCGCTGTCTGTCCGCCCCCTCCAGGACCTCCAGCGCGCCGGGGAGGAACTGGAGCCGCCCCTCGGCGGGGATGGTCAGGCGGACCGTGAGCTCGTCCGCCAGCTCCGGCCCCGCGGCCGGGGCCCGGGCGGGCGCGGGCACCGGGGCTGCGACGCGGAAGGTCTGCACCTGCGCGGGCGCAGCCGCGGGTGCGGCGGGCCTGGCCGCCGGCGACCGCGCCGGGTGCGGGAGCGCGGGGGGCGGGGTGGCCGGCGGTGCGAACAGGAGGAGCGGCTCCTCCGGGTCCCCCTCCTCCCGCCCGCGCCGCCAGCGGCGGAACAGCGCCGCGGCGCCCGCTACCAGCACCACGCCCCCCGCCAGGAGGCCGTACGTCCACGGGGCGGGGCCGCCCCGGCCCTCCTCCTCCAGGATCGGCTCGCCGGTGGGGACGCCCTGCAGCACCGACGCGGCGCTGTCCAGGGGGAGGGGCTCCGCCGGGGGCGGGGCCGCGTCCTGGGACCATGCAGGGGCGGCCGCCAGTGCGGCGAGGGCCAGCAGCGCCGTCAGCGCGGCCGCCCTTCCGGCGCCGTCGGGGGAGGGGGAGTGATGCATGGGTGCCACGTTCCCGGGTGTGCAGGCCGGACGGGGGGCCGGGCGGCCGCCGGCGCGGGGCTGAGCTCCTCGCCGAGCACAGCCTGTGCCGGCCGGCGTGCGCCCGTTCTCCCGGCGCACGCCGGGCTGCGGGGAGGGCGCGCGCCGGTCCGCGAGGGAGCGGGGACGGCGGGGGACGACACCTGTGGGCCGGATGCAACACTCCGGCCCCGGCCGGGGTTTGCCCCCGCCGGGCCGCCAATGTATGATAAGGCCCGAACGGGCGGGGCGCACTCCCCCGGAGCCTCCCCGCCCTCCACCCACTCCCGCGGCGCGGATGCAGGACCACCACGGCCACGCGCAGGACCGCGCGGCGGCGCACGAGCGCACGCTGGCCGCCGCCGTGCGCCTGGCCGCGGAGGCGCCCGACGCCG
>DATABU010000768.1:0-5021 GCA_036259415.1 Longimicrobiaceae bacterium | reverse complement strand
CGTCGCCCGTCCGTGACCCCGCGGCTCTCCCGGGCCCCCGAACGGCGGCCGTGCCGCCGCAGCCACACTCCCGACGAACCCGTCATGCGCATCCGTACCGCGTTCGCACTCCTCGCCGCCGCGCCCGCCGCGCTCGCCGCGCAGCAGACCCCGTCCCCGGCCCCGCAGGCGGGCGAGGAGCTGGTGGACCGCGTGGTCGCCGTGGTGGGCGACACCACGCTGCTCCTCTCCGACGTGCAGGACGAGGTGACCCGGCTCCGCGCCGAGGGCCGCCCCGTCCCCACCGACCCCGCGGGGCAGGCCGAGCTCCTCCGGCAGATCGTGCAGTCGCGCGTCAACGACCTGGTGGCGCTTCAGGCGGCCAAGCAGGCCGGGATCGAGGTGGGCGACGACGAGGTCGCCCGCACGGTGGACCAGGAGATCCGCGAGATCCGCGGCCGCTTCCCCACGCAGGAGGCGTACGAGGCCGCGCTCGCGCAGTCCGGGATGACCGCCGAGGAGTTCCGCTCCCTGCGCATGGCGCAGACCCGGTCGCGCATGATGGTGGCCCGCTTCGTTGGGCAGCGGGTGGGGAACGCCGTCCGCCCCGCGGTCACCGAGGAGGAGATCCGCGCCGCCTTCGAGACCCAGCGCGGGCAGCTGGGGACGCGCCCGGCGACCGTGTCGTTCGAGCAGGTGATCGTGGAGCCGGTCGCCGCCGACTCCGCCAGGGCCGCGGCGCGGCGCGAGGCCGAGCAGGTGCTGGAGGAGCTGCGCAGGGGCGGCGACTTCGAGGTGCTGGCCCGGCGCTTCTCGGACGACCCGGGCTCCAAGGAGCGCGGCGGCGACCTGGGGTGGTTCAAGCAGGGGCAGATGGTGCGCCCGTTCGAGCAGGTGGCCTTCGCCATGCGCCCCGGCGACGTGAGCGGGATCGTGGAGACGCAGTTCGGCTACCACATCATCAAGCTGGAGAAGGTGCGGGCGGGCGAGCGCCAGGCCCGCCACATCCTGATCCGCCCCGACGTCACCGACGCCGACCGCGAGCGGGCCCAGGTCCGCGCCGACTCGGTGCTGGCCGCCGCCCGCGCCGGCGCGGACATGAACGTGCTCGGCGAACGCTACGCCACCCCCGCCGACCAGCGCTACGCCGAGGACGTGCCGCTGGACCGCCTCCCGCCGGCCTACACGCCGGTGCTCCAGGGCGCCACGGCCGGCAGCGTGGTGGGGCCGGTGCGCGTGGAGGGCGGGACGCAGGGGGTGGGCTGGGTGGTGCTCAAGGTGATCGAGCAGCGCCCGGCGGGGGAGTACACCCTGGACGAGTTCCGCGAACAGGTGCGCGAGTCCATCCAGCAGCAGAAGATGCAGCAGCAGGTGCTGGAGGAGCTGCTCCGCCAGACCTACGTGCGCATCTCCCTCTGACATGGCGGACGGGCTCCGGATGGACGTCCTCCTGCACCGCCTCTGCCTCACGCGCAGCCGCAACGAGGCGAAGACCGCGTGCGAGGCGGGGGCGGTGTCGGTGAACGGGCGGAAGGCCCGCGCCAGCGACGCGGTGCTCCCGGGCGCTCGCGTCGAGGTCCGCTGGCCCGCGCGCACGCTGGAGCTGGAGCTTCTGGAGCTCCCGGGGAAGAGCGTCTCGAAGAAGGCGGCGAAGGAGCTCTACCGGGTGCTCCGCGAGGAGCGCGGCGCGGAGCGCTGGTGAGGCGCCGGCCGCGCATCGCGGTCACCCTGGGCGACCCGCGCGGGATCGGTCCCGAGGTGGCGCGCGGGGCGCTGGAGGACGCGGAGCTCGGCGGGCTGGCGGAGTGGACGGTGGTGGGGGCGGAGGGGTGGGACGGCCCCGGCCGGACGGTCGCGGTGGGACGCTGGGCTCCCGGCGACGGCGAGGCGGCGGCCGGGCGGACCGCCGGCGAGGCGGTGCGCCGCGCCACGGAGATGGCGCTCGCGGGCGAGGTGGACGCGCTGGTGACGGCCCCGCTGGACAAGGCGGCCTTCCGGGCCGGCGGGTGGCGATTCCCCGGCCACACCGAGATGCTGGCCCGGCTTGCCGGCGTCGCGGACGTGGCGATGATGATGGCCGCCGAGCGGACGGCGCTCGGCGGCCCTCTCCGCGTGGTGCTGGCGACCACCCACCTGGCGCTGCGCGACGTGCCCGCCGCCCTCACCGCCGACCTGCTGGTCCGGCAGGCCCGCCTCGCCGCCCGCGCGCTGCGGGACCAGTGGGGGATCCCGGCGCCCCGCGTCGCACTGTGCGCGGTGAACCCGCACGCCTCCGACGGCGGGCTCTTCGGTGACGAGGAGGCGCGGATCGTGGCGCCGGCGCTGGAGGCCCTGCGGGCGGAGGGGATCGCGGTCGCCGGGCCCGTACCCGCCGACACCGTGTTCACCCGCGCCGTGCGCGGCGAGTTCGACGCCGTGGTCGCCCCGTACCACGACGTGGGGATGGCGGCCTTCAAGACCGCCTCCTTCGGGAGCGGGGTCAACGTCACCCTGGGCCTCCCCTTCCCCCGCACCTCCCCCGACCACGGCACCGCGCTGGACATCGCCGGCCGGGGCGTCGCCGACCCGGGCTCCATGAAGGAGGCGGTGCGCCTCGCCGTGCGGCTGGCCGGCGGCTTTGACACCGCGCGGGAGCAGCGATAACTTTCGTCCCCGTCTCCCCGTTCCCCCCGCAGTCCCCGGTCTCCCGTGATCCGACTCGCCTCCGTTCGCAAGGAGTATCCGCGCTCCGGAGCGGCCCTGAACGACGTGACCTTCCACCTCCGCAAGGGGGAGTTCGCCTTCCTGACGGGGCACTCCGGCGCGGGGAAGTCCACCATCCTGCGCCTGCTCCTGATGGCCGAGCGCCCCACCTCCGGCGAGGTGCGGGTCTCCGGCTTCTCCTCCACGAACATCCGCCCCCGCGAGGTGCCGAAGCTGCGCCGCAAGCTGGGGGTGGTGTTCCAGGACTTCCGCCTCCTCCGCGACCGCACCGCGGAGGAGAACGTGGCGTTCGCGCTGGAGGTGACCGGGACCCGGCGCTCCGCCATCGCGCCGCGGGTGAACCGGCTGCTGGCGCAGGTGGGGCTCGCCGCCAAGGCGCGGGCGCACCCGGACCAGCTCTCCGGCGGGGAGCGGCAGCGGGTGGCCATCGCGCGCGCGCTGGCGAACGACCCGGTGGTGCTCCTGGCCGACGAGCCCACGGGGAACCTGGACGCGTGGTCCGCGCGGGGGGTGTTCGACCTCTTCCGCGAGATCAACGCGATGGGGATGACGGTGCTGATGGCGACCCACGACCTGGAGCTGGTCCGGGCCCACCCGGAGTACCGCACCATCGAGCTGAGCCGCGGCGAGGTCGTCTTCGACTCGGCGGCCGCCCCCGCCACGGAGCCGGTCTGACCATGCCGTACGCCCTGCGCGAAGCCCTCTCCGCCTTCCATCGCTCGCCCCTGCTCACGCTGCTCTCGGTGGTGGCGGTGGCCTTCTCGCTGTTCGTGGTGGGGCTCTTCGGGCTCACCGCGCACAACATCACCCGCGCCATCGACCGTATCGAGGAGAAGGTGGAGGTGGTGGCCTACCTGCGCGACGACGCCAGCGACGAGCAGCTCCGCATCCTCCAGCAGGAGGTCCGGCTCATCCCCGAGGTGCTGGGGGTGCGCTACGTCTCCAAGACGGAGGCGCTCGCCACCGCCCGGCAGGAGATGGAGGAGTTCCGGGACGTCTTCACCGACCTGGAGACGAACCCCCTCCCCGCCTCGCTGGAGCTGCGCCTGAAGCCGGGCTCGCGCGACCCCGAAGCGGTGGAGCGGGTGGCGCGCGGGCTGGCCGCCTACCCGTTCGTGGAGGACGTGCGCTTCGGCCGCGACTGGCTGGCGAAGATCGTCTCCATGCGCCGCATCGCGGGCGGGGCGGCGACCATCATCGGCGGGGCGTTCGCGGCGGTCGCGGCGATCATCATCGCCACGGCGGTGCGCATCGCGGTGTTCGCGCGGCGCGAGGAGATCTCCATCATGCGCCTGGTGGGCGCCACGGACGGCTTCGTGCGCCGTCCGTTCCTGCTGGAGGGGCTGGTGTCGGGGCTGCTGGGCGGGCTCGCCGCCGCGGCGCTGGCCTGGGCCGCCTTCCGGGTGGTGGACCGGGTGCTGATCCGCATCGAGTGGCTCCCGCTCCCCTGGGTGCTGGCCGGGGTAGCCGCCGGCGCCGCGTTCGGCCTGTTCTCCAGCGCCATCGCGGTGCGCCGCCACCTGCGCGCGGTCTGAGGCCCCCGATGGACCGGCTCCGCCCCGCCGCAGCGCTCCTCGCCGCGCTGCTCCTCGCCGCCCCGGGCGCCGCGGGCGCGCAGCAGGCGAAGCAGCAGCAGAACCCGGCGCGCGAGCTGTCGCAGAGCCAGCGCCGCCTCCAGGAGATCCGCCAGGAGCGGCGCGAGCTGGCCGACCAGCTCAGCAACCTGCGCTCCCAGGTGCGCGACCTCGCCGGCGAGGAGCAGATCATCCGGCGCCAGGTGGAGGCGTCGGCCGAGGTGCTGCAGGAGGTGGACTTCCAGATCGCCCGCACCGAGCAGCAGATCGAGTCCACCACCCGGGAGCTGCTGGAGACGCAGGACCGGCTGGCGGAGCGCCGCGCCCTGCTGCAGCGCCGCCTGCGCGACATCTACAAGCGCGGCCCGCTGCAGTCCACGGAGGTGCTGCTGGCGGCGGAGAGCTTCGCCGACCTGCTGAACCGCTACAAGTACCTGCACCTGGTGGCGAGGCACGACCGCACCCTGCTGGAGGAGGTGCGCGCGCTGGAGGGGCAGCTGGTGATCCGCGACCGGCAGCTGAAGCGCAGCCTGGACGAGGTGCGCATCCTCCGCGGCGAGCGCCTGAGCGAGCACGACCGCCTGGAGGAGCTGCGCCAGGAGCGCACCCGCACGCTGGGGATGGTGCAGCGCCGGCAGCAGACCACGCAGACCCGCATCGCGCGGCTCGCCCGCGACGAGCGGCAGCTCACCTCGCTGATCGCCACGCTGGAGCGCCGCCGCCGCGAGGCCGAGCGCCGGGAAGCCGCCCGCCGCGAAGCGGAGC
>DATABU010000767.1:0-3869 GCA_036259415.1 Longimicrobiaceae bacterium | reverse complement strand
CGCCCCCCCCCCCCCCCGCCGGGGAGGGAGCCGGCGAGGTCCTCCTGCACACGCTCTTCTTCGCGCCGGACCTCGCCTTCCACGGCATCTACGCCGCGGGGCACGTGGCCGGCGCCGCCGCGGAGGCCGCCGGGAGGCTTCCCGAGCTGGCCGGCGCCGCGCCCGAGGCCGCGGCCGGCCTCTTCGACGCGGTGGGCGAGGCCGCCGGCTCGGTGTTCGAGGTGATCGTCTCGGTGATCGGCGGGATCTTCGACGGCCTGTGACTCCCCTCGCCGCCGCGGCCGTGCAGCGTTGCGTCGCCTTCCTCCGCGCTATCAACGTGGGTGGCCACACGGTCAGGATGGACCGCCTCCGCGACCTGTTCCGGGAGCTGGGGCTGGCGGAGGTGGAGAGCTTCATCGCCAGCGGCAACCTGGTGTTCCGCGACCCGGGCGGGGACGCCGAGGCGCTGGAGCGGCGCATCGAGGCGCACCTGCACCGCGCGCTGGGCTACCCGGTGGCCACCTTCCTCCGCACCGCCGCGGAGGTCGCCGCCGTGGCCGCGCTCCGCCCCTTCGGGGACGACGCGGAGGAGGCGGAGGGCCGTGCGCTGTACGTCGCCTTCCTGCACGCCGCGCCCTCGGCGGACGCGGAGCGCAGGCTCGCGGAGTTCCGCACCCCGACCGACGATTTCCGCGTCCACGGGCGTGAGGTGTACTGGCGGGTCCTGGGCCGGTCGAGCGACTCCGCCTTTTCCGGCGCCGCGCTGGAGCGGACGCTGGGCGTTCCGGCGACGATGCGCAGCGCCACCACCGTCCGCAGGCTCGCGGCCAGGTACCCCCACCCGGGGTAGCGTCCACACGCCGACCGCGCGCTTCGGCGCGGCCGGTGTTATCTTCCGTCTGAGAAGTGAGCAGCTACCCTCACGCGGAGGTCGGGTTTGTCCACAGTCGATATCGCCGCCGAGATGGCCGCGGCGCGCCAGCGCCGCACCGAGCAGACCGCCCGCCTCCTCCGGGAGGCCCGCGTTCAGGCCATCCGGACCGCGGTGCGCCCCGGCGCCACCCGCACCGAGGTGGAGGAGTGCGCCCGCAGCCTGTACCCGCGCCTCCGCCCCGAGCTCTTCGACGAGGCCGTGGATGTCGTCTGCCAGATGCAGCGCAACAGCGGCAGGGAGCCCGCCGCGGGCTGAGTCCCGGCGCGGCGTGGCCCCGGGAGCGCCGCGGTGAGGCGCGGGTGCGCGACGGCCGGCCTCCGCGGGGCCGGCGCGCTGCTCGCGCTGGTGCTCCCGGCCTGCGCCCCCGCGCAGCCGTCCCCCGCCGCTCCCCCCTCCCCATCGCTCGCGCTGGACCACGTCCCCGTCGCCGTCCGGCGGCTGGACGACGCCCGCCGCACCTACGAGCGCCTGGGATTCCGCCTCAAGCCGGGGCGGCTCCACCCCAACGGGCTGCACAACGCCTTCGCCAAGCTCGCGGACGGCGCCTACCTGGAGCTGATCTCCCCGGAGCGGGGCGCCGCGGACGCCCTCGCGGGCGAGTACGCGGCCTTCCTGGCCGGCGGCGAGGGCGGCGCGTTCCTGGCCCTCGCGGCGGACTCGCTCGCCCGGCTGTCGCGGCGGCTGGACGCCGCGGGGGCGCCCGGGGAGCTGCGGAGCTACCCGGGCGCCTTCGCCACGCGGGCCTTCGCGGACACGGCGCTCGCCTGGCTCTTCCTCATCGAGTACCTGGCCCCCGTGGCGGACCCGCCCGGGGTGCTGGACCACCCCAACACCGCCGTGGGGATGGAGACGGTCTGGCTGGCGGAGGCGTCCCACGCCTCGCTGGGGCCGCTTCGCGACCTCCTCCCCGCCGGGCGGGTGCGGCCGTCGACCGCCGCGGGGCCGCCGCGCGCCCCGGTGCTCGGGGTGACCCTCCGGGTGCGGAGCGCGGACTCGGCGCGGGCGGCGGTGCGGAGCGGGACCGGGCTCGACCTGCCGCTCCGCCGCGACGCACGCGGCCGGAGCGTCCGGGTCCCCGCCTCGCACGCGCACGGCATCTGGATCGAGCTGCTGGAGCCCCGTCCCCCCTCGCCCGCTCCCCGCCCGTGACGGACCCTTCGGTCGTGCTCTTCGACGGCGTCTGCAACCTGTGCAACGCCTCCGTGCAGTTCATCCTCCGCCGCGACCCGGCCGGACGCTTCCGCTTCGCCTCGCTCCAGTCCGACGCGGGGCGGGAGCTGCTCCTCCGCCACGGGCTGGACCCCGACGACCTCTTCAGCGTGGTGCTGGTGGAGGGCGGACGGGCGTACACCCGGAGCGACGCGGCGCTTCGCGTCGCGCGCGGCCTCGGCGGCGGGTGGCGCCTGCTGGCCGCCCTGCACGTGGTCCCGCGGCCCGTCCGCGACGGGGTGTACGGGCTCGTGGCCGCCCGCCGCTACCGCTGGTTCGGGAAGCGGGACGCGTGCATGCTCCCCACGCCCGATCTCCGGGAGCGGTTCCTGGAGTGACCCCCGGGTGCGGACGTCTTGATGTGGCGTGCGTGACGGCCTAATGTGCGTGGTGGCCCTTCCACCACCCCTTCCGGAGCTCCGCCATGGACTGCCGCACCTCCCTGCTCGCCCTCACCCTCCTCGCCCTCCCGTGCCCCCTCGCCGCGCAGACGGTGCGGGGGAGCCTGACGGGGGAGGACACGGGGCAGCCGGTGTCCGGGGCGCACGTGCTGCTGCGCGACGCGCAGGGACGCGTGGTGGCCTCGGCCAACACCGATGCTTCGGGCGGCTTCCTGCTGCGGGCGCCGGCGGAGGGCAGCTACACGCTGGTGGCCGAGCGCATCGGCTACGTGTCCACCGCCTCGCCGCCGCTGCGGCTGGCGGCGGGGCAGACGGTGGAGCACGCGCTGAAGGCCAGCCCGGAGCGGATCTCGCTGGAGGGGATCGTGGTCAAGGCCGGGGGCGGGCGCGCGCGCTGCCAGACGCGCCCGCGCGAGGGGGAGCAGGTGCAGGTGGTCTGGAACGAGGCGAGGAAGGCGCTGCAGAGCACGGCGGCCACGGCCGAGGAGCGGGTCTACCGCTACGGGGCGCGCGTCTACGAGCGGCAGCTGGACCCGCGCAGCGGCGCGGTCGTCGCCGAGCAGACGCGGCCGCGGGCGGGGATGAGCGGCAACCCGTTCACCACGGTGCCGCTGTCGCGCCTGGCGGAGCGGGGATACGTGGAGGCGGACGGGGACTCGCTGCTCTACCACGCGCCGGACGCGCAGGCGCTGCTCTCGGAGGAGTTCCTGGACCAGCACTGCTTCCGCCTGGAGGAGCCGAAGGCGGGAGAGGAGGGGCTGATCGGGCTGGCCTTCGAGCCGGTGCGGGGGCGCAGGCTGCCGGACATCCAGGGAGTGCTGTGGCTGGACCGGGCGAGCAACGAGCTGCGGCGCATGGAGTACGGCTACACGGGGATGGAGAGCCGGCGCGCGGCGGCGGAGGCGGGAGGGGAGATGGAGTTCCGGCGCCTGCCGGGCGGGGAGTGGATCGTCAGCCGGTGGCGGATCCGGATGCCGGTGCTGGGGGTGAGCCGGATCGCGGTGGCGCAGTCGATGCCGGGGGTGGAGAACCGGCGCGAGCAGTACACGCTGCTGGGGGTCAAGGAGGAGGGGGGGGAGGTGACCAGCATCGCCACGCGCACGGGGGCGCCGGTGCAGGTGGCGGCGGGGGCGCGCCTGGCGGGGGTGGTCTACGACAGCACGCGGGCGGGGGGGCTGGCGGGGGCGGAGGTGGTGCTGGTGGGGACGCCGTACACGGCGCGGGCGGACACGGCGGGGAGGTACGAGCTGCGGGACCTGCCGGAGGGGCGCTACCGGGTGGGCTTCCGCAGCGCGCGCCTGGACAGCCTGGGCTATGCGCCGGCGCCGGTGGAGGTGACGCTG
>DATABU010000766.1:0-3595 GCA_036259415.1 Longimicrobiaceae bacterium | reverse complement strand
GCCGGCGGTCCCCGCGCGCCGCCGGCAGGGCGCTCCTGGACGGGCGCGGCCCGGGCCTGCGCCTCGCGGTGCGGCGCCGCCTCCGCCCGCTGGGGGGGCCGCGCTTCGGCAACCTGCGGCGGGTCGCCCCGGTGAGCCGGGCGTTCGGCTACGACCGGGGGAGCCCGGTGGACCGCCGCTACATCGAGGCGTTCCTCGCGGCGCACGCCTCCGACATCCGGGGGCGGGTGCTGGAGGTGGGGGACGACGCCTACACCCGGCGCTTCGGCGGCGGGCGGGTGGAGGTCTCCGACGTCCTGCACGTGCACGCGGAGAACCCCAAGGCCACCATCGTGGACGACCTCGCCGGGGGGGAGCGGATCCCCTCCGCCGCCTTCGACTGCGTGGTGCTGACCCAGACGCTGCACCTGGTCTACGACGTGCAGGCGGCCGCCCGCACCCTGCACCGCGTCCTGAAGCCCGGCGGCGTCCTTCTGGCGACGGTGCCCGGGATCAGCCAGGTGGACCGGGGCGAGTGGGGCGACACCTGGTACTGGGCCTTCACCCCCGCGTCGGCGGGGAGGCTCTTCCGCGACGCCTTCCCCGGCGGGGAGGTGGAGGTGGAGGCCCACGGCAACGTCCTGGCGGCGAGCGCGTTCCTCTACGGGCTCGCGGCGGAGGAGCTGCGCGCCCGCGAGCTGGACCACCGCGACCCACAGTACCCGATGCTGGTGACCGTGCGCGCCCGCCGCGCGCCCGCCCCGGAGGCGCCGTGAGCGGCCGGGCCACCTGGTGGAAGCGCCTGCGCACCGCGTCGGGGCGGCTCCGGGCGCGCTGGGAGGCCGCGCCGGTCGTCCTCATGTACCACCGCGTCGCCGAGCCCGGCCCGGACCCGTCGCGCCTGGCGGTGAGCCCGGCGCGCTTCGCCGAGCACCTGGAGGTGATCCGGCGCCACCTGCGGCCGCTCCCGCTGCGGGCGCTGGTGGCTGGGCTGGCGGAGCGCCGCCTCCCCCGCCGGGCCGCCGTGGTGACCTTCGACGACGGCTACGCCGACAACCTCCACGCCGCCCGGCCGCTCCTGGAGCGGCACGAGGTCCCCGCGACGGTGTTCGTGGTCTCCGGCGCCGTGGGGCGGCCGGAGGGGTTCTGGTGGGACCGACTCGTCGCGCTCCTCCACCGCGGAGGCGCCCTCCCCGCGGCGGTCGAGGTGGAGGTCGGGGGCGAGCGCCTCGCGCTGGAGCCGCGCGCCGACCCGCTCTCCGCGCGCCGGCTCCTGGCGGAGCGGCTCCGCCCGATGGAGAGCGCCGGGCGCGAGGCCGTCCTGGACCGGCTGGCCGCCGCCCTGGGCGCCTCCGCGCCGCACGACCCGGAGGCGCGCGCCCTGACCGCGGACGAGCTGCGCGCCCTGGCCGCGGACGGGCTGGTGGAGGTGGGGGCGCACACGGTCACGCACCCGGAGCTGTCCGCCCTCTCCCCCGCCGCCCAGGAGCGGGAGATCCGGGAGAGCCGCGCGCGGCTGGAGGAGCTCGTGGGCGAGCCGGTGACCTCTTTCAGCTACCCCTTCGGCGGGCGGAGGCAGTACACGCCGGACACGGTCCGGCTGGTGCGCGAGGCCGGGTTCGCGAGCGCGTGCACCACCTCGGCCGCGCTGCTGCTCCCCTCGGCCGACCCGTACCGGCTGCCCCGCGTCCACGTCCCGGACTGCGACGGCGACGCCTTCGCCCGCCTGCTCTCGCGCTGGACCTCGCTGGCCGGGAGGGGGCGGTGAGCGCCGGCGCCGGGCCGACGCCGCGGGTGTCGGTGGTCACCATCTTCCTGAACGCCGAGCGCTTCCTGGCCGAGGCCGTGGAGAGCCTCTTCGCGCAGACCTGCCGCGACTGGGAGCTCGTGCTGGTGGACGACGGCTCCACCGACGGCTCCACCGCCATCGCGAGGGACTACGCGGCGCGCTTCCCGGACCGCGTCCGCTACGCCGAGCATCCCGGCCACGTCAACCGGGGGATGAGCGCCTCGCGCAACCTGGGGATCCGCCTGGCCCGGGGAGAGTACGTGGCGCTGCTCGACGGCGACGACGTCTACCTCCCCCGCAAGCTGGAGCACCAGGTGGCGCTGCTGGACGCCCACCCGGAGGTGGGGATGGTGTACGGGGCCACCGAGTACTGGTACAGCTGGACCGGCCGCCCGGAGGACGCCGGCCGGGACCGCCTCCGCACCCGCGGGCTGGCCCCGGGGACCGTGGTCCGGCCGCCGGAGCTGGTCCGCCGGGTCCTGCGCGAGGCCGCGCGCACCCCCTGCACCTGCGGAGTGGTCATGCGCAGGGAGGCGGTGGAGCGGGCCGGCGGCTTCGAGGAGGGCTTCGGGGGGATGTACGAGGACCAGGTCTTCTTCCTGAAGCTGGGGCTGCGCGAGGAGGTGCTGGTGGACGGCGAGTGCCTGGACCGCTACCGCCAGCACGAGGGCTCCTGGTGCCACCGCGAGCTGACCGGCGGGAGGTGGCAGCGCACCTCCGCGATGAGCGAGTCGCGGCGCGCCTTCCTGGAGTGGCTGGAGACCTTCCTCCAGGACCCGCGCCTCGGGGACGGGGGGCTGCTGCGCAGGACCCGCCGCGAGCTGCTCCCCTACCGGCACCCGGCGCTGGTGCCGCTCTGGCGGGCGCTCGGCCCCGTGCACCGGCTGCGGGCGCGCGTGGACCGCGCCGTGCGCCGCGTCCGCGGACGGACGGACCGATGACGCCGGAGCACCGGGCCCCCGTGCCGCCGGTCCCCGCGGACGCCGCGCGGCCGCTCTGGTCGGTGATGGTCCCCACGTATGACTGCGCGCGGTACCTGCGCCGGACGCTGGAGAGCGTGCTCGCGCAGGACCCCGGCCCGGAAGCGATGCAGATCGAGGTGGTGGACGACCACTCCACCCGCGACGACCCGGAGTCCGTGGTCGGCGAGGTGGGCGGCGGGCGCGTCGCCTTCTTCCGCCAGCCGCGCAACCTGGGGCACGTGGGGAACTTCGGGACGTGCCTGGCCCGCGCCCGGGGCCGGCTGGTGCACCTGCTGCACGGCGACGACGCCGTCCTCCCCGGGTTCTACGCCGCGATGCAGCGGGCCTTCGAGGCGCGCCCGGAGATCGGCGCCGCGTTCTGCCGGCACGTGTTCATCGACGCGGAGGGCCGGTGGACGCGCGTCGCGCCGCCCGAGCAGCCGGAGGCCGGGGTGATGGCCGGGGCGGCTGCCCGGATCGCCGCGCGGCAGCCCTTCCAGACGCCCGCCGCGGTGGTCCGGCGCGAGGTGTACGAGCGCCTGGGCGGCTTCGACCGCCGGCTCCGGTACTGCGGCGAGGACTGGGAGATGTGGGTGCGGATCGCCGCGCGCTACCCCGTCTGGTACGAGCCCGAGCCGCTGGCGCTCTACCGCCGGCACACGCTGGCGCCCGGCTCGCTCACCGGCCGCTCGCTGCGGACCGGCGACAACCTCCGGGACCTGCGGACTGCGGTCGGGATCTACGGGGCGTACCTCCCCGCCGGGGAGGCGCCCACGGCCACCCGGAGCGCCCGCTCCCGCTGCGCGGAGTGGGGGATCGGCCTCGCGCACGGCCTGGCGGCGGCCGGTCAGCCCGCGGCGGCCGC
>DATABU010000765.1:0-6870 GCA_036259415.1 Longimicrobiaceae bacterium | reverse complement strand
TGCCCCGCCGCGGCGGGGGCGCCGTCGCCCGGGCGCATGTGGAGCATCGCCTCGATCTCCTGCGCCAGGCGGTCGGCGCCTGGGCGGTCCGCCTTGTTGATGACGAAGACGTCGGCGATCTCCATCAGCCCCGCCTTCATCGCCTGGATGGAGTCGCCGGACTCGGGGACCAGCACCACCACGGTGGTGTCCGCGGTCCCGGCGACCTCAAGCTCCGACTGCCCCACCCCCACCGTCTCCAGCAGCACCCGGTCGCAGCCGTAGGCGTCCATCAGGTCGGCCACCTCGCTGGTGGTGGTCGCCAGCCCGCCCAGCGAGCCGCGCGCGGCCATGGAGCGGATGAACACGCCCGGGTCGGTGGAGACGTTGTTCATGCGGATGCGGTCGCCCAGGAGCGCCCCGCCGGTGAAGGGCGAGGACGGGTCCACCGCGACGATCCCCACGCGCTCGTCCCGCCCGCGGAGCTCGGCGGTGAGCTTCGAGGTGAGGGTGGACTTCCCTGCCCCGGGCGGCCCCGTCACCCCGATGCGCTGCGCCCGGCCCAGGTCGCCGTGCAGCTCGTGGAGGATGCGCTCGAAGCCGGGCCGGCCGTTCTCCACGATGGAGATGGCGCGGGCGAGGGCGAGGCGCTCCCCGGCGCGGAACCGCTGCAGCAACTCCTGCTCGCGGTCGGTCTGCAGGTCGGTGCTCATGCCGGGGAAAGTGCCGGGTGGCCGGGAGGATTGTCAAGCTGGCGCGGGTGGACCGGAGGCGGGCACCCGTGGCGACGACTCGTTACCACCGCCTGTCCCACGGGAACGGCGCGCGGCTCCATCCGTTTGCCGCCCCGGCCGAGCAGCGGCGCGCCGTTTCGCACGCCCGCTCCGCGCGCGCCTCACGCCGGCGGGAACGCAACGGTTGTTGCAGTCCCGCGGCGCGCCCCGGGAGCGTTCCCGCCCCCGCGGACCCCTCTCCACAGGAGGTTCTCGATGCGTCCAGACCGACTTCTCGCCCTCGCGGCGCTCGGCGCCGCCCTCGCCTCGTGCGACACCGCGCCGACGCACGCCGACCACCCGGCGCCCGCCGCCGCCTCGGCGGCCCGCGCCGGCGCCGACGAGAACCGGACGCTCGCGGCGATCCGCAGAGGCACCGCCCGCTACCACCGCGTCGAGGCTGCCGAGGCAGATGACTACCAGGTCGCCAGCCCGTGCGTCTCGCACCCGTTCCTCGGCGCAATGGGGTACCACTACGCGAACTTCGGGCTGATGGACGCCACGGTCGATCCCTCCGCCCCCGAGATCCTGGTGTACGCTCCCCAGAAGAACGGGAAGCTGAAGCTGGTCGCCGTGGAGTTCATGGTGCCCGCGGCGCCCTGGGACTCGACCCACGCCGGGCCCCCGACGCTCGCCGGAGTGCAGTTCGACGACCACCGCGACCCCGCGACCTGGCACGACATCCCCTTCGCGCACTACGACCTGCACGCCTGGGTGTGGCAGAACAACCCGAGCGGGATGTTCTTCCCGTTCAACCCGACGGTGAGCTGCGGCTGACGTCGCGCCGCGCCCCGGCGCGGAGCAGCCGGGCGTCCCGTGCGCGGGGGCGCCCGGCTATTCGCGCACGAACACCAGCGCCGAGACGTGGTCCAGCCGGAAGGGGCCGCGGGCGCTGCGCCCGCCGGGTCCGCGCGAGCCGCGGTCCAGCGCGAGCGTGGTGAGCACGAGCTGTCCGCGGGGCCGTCCGGCCTCGTCGGTGAGGGTGAACAGCGCCTCCGCCGGCTGCAGGGGATGAGACGGACGGCCGCTCCCCGGCCCGCAGTCCTCCTGGCTGTGCGCCACGAGCCGCGCGGTCAGGGGCCGGAGGTCCACCCGGGCCGCCCACCGCTCCGGCCCGCCTGCGTGCACGCGCAGCTCGGTCCCGGCGAGCTGGAGCAGGACCCCGTCCTCCCCTGGCGGCGGCGCATCGCCCCGGCCCACCCGCTCGATCCGGTACAGCGTCCCGCCCGCGAGCCCGGGGACGGGTGTCCCGGCGGGGAGCCAGCCGTGGATCCACTGCACGTCGCGGTCGGGCGCGCACCCGGGGCGGATGGGGAGCGCGGCCGCGAGCTGCCAGCCGGTCTCGAACCGGGCCAGCCCGGCCGGGAACACCTCCCGCAGCGACTCCCGCCCGTGCGACTCGAACAGGTAGGTCGCCGCGCCGGTGATCTGACCGTGCAGCTCCTGCGGGACCGTCCTCCCCGTGTCGGCGGCCGCCCTGCCGGCGGAGTCCGGCGGCGGCAGCGGCCCGGAGTAGCGCCCCCCCTCCAGCAGCCCGGCCTCGCGCAGCCCCGAGCGCAGGCGGGCCTCCTGGCTCCGCCGCGACACGGCCGACGCGCTCCACGGCCCAGCCGCGGCGAGGAGGAGCGTCGCCCCGAGCACCAGCGGGACCGCCGCCAGGAGCGGCTCCCGCCGGCGGACCAGGCGGTAGACGCCCATCGCCGCAAGCACCGCCAGCGCCAGCAGCAGCAGCAGGCGGAGGTAGCGCGACTCCGTCCACCCGTACTGGTCGCGCCGCACCCAGACGGCGTGGACCGCCAGCGGGAGGACGACGAGGAGGAGGGCCGGGAAGACCCGCACCAGCCGGGCGACGCCGGTGTGCTCCGGGTCGCGGCGCAGCGGCTCCAGCAGGAGCGAGCCCAGGAAGCCGAGGAGGCCGGCCAGGAGGATGATGGGGGAGAGGAGGTTCTTCGGCAGCTCCCCCGTGGCCAGCACCTTGACGGCGTAGGCGAGGAGGATGGCGAGGTAGACCACCAGAACCGGGGCGTAGAGGTAGCGCCCCAGCAGGCGCACGGCGCGGGGCGCCCGCCCCTCACCCGCGGCCGGGGCGGCCATCTCCACGATCCCGCCCGCCACCACCCACGGCACCAGCGCGAAGAACACGGCGCCAAAGAGGTCCTGGTAGAGGTGCTCCGGCGTGTCCAGCTCGAATAGCGACGACACCGCCGCAACGGCGCCCGCCAGCGCCCCGAAGAGCGCCAGCCCGTACGCCGCCACGCCGACGATGCGCGCGGCGAGGAGCGCGTTGAAGCGCCAGAGCTCCGCCCGGCGCCGCTCCGGGTCGCGCAGCCCGAGCGCGGGGACCAGCGACAGGGCCAGGAACGACGCCCCGAGCAGGGCCGCGAAGCGCCACGCCTCGGTGTCGCGGTCCGGATCGAAGACCCACGCGCCGTACCCCGCCGCCGCGGCGAGGACCACCGCGGTGGCGCCCCAGCGCAGCGCCGGGCTCACCACCCCGCGGGCTCGAAGGACGCTGAGTCCGAAGACGAGCGGCAGCGCCAGGGCCGCGGGGACGGCGATGCGGGCCCAGCCGTCCATCTCGTCGCGGCGGAGCCAGACGGAGAAGGTCACGGCGGCCAAGAGGCCCAGGAGGACCTCGGCGGGGACGAGCCGGAAGGCGCCCGCGGCGTCGCGGGCATAGCTGCGCAGGACGAGGGGAATGCGCGGCACGAGGAGCCTCGGAGGGGTCGGGAGGAGCGGACGGCTGGACCGGGCAATGTACGCGGCCCCGCCGCTCGCCGTCCAGGCGGCCGGGGCGGCCGGGGCGGCCCGGCTAGGACAGCCCCAGCGCCTCGTGCAGGCGCTCCCGGTAGCCGCGGCTGGAGGTGAGCTTCCGGCCCCCGCGCAGCACCACCGCGTACTCGCCCTGGAAGAGCGGCTCGATGTGCTCGATGCGGTCCACGGCGGCGATGGTGGAGCGGTGGATGCGCACGAAGCGCGCGGGGTCCAGCTCCGCCTCCAGCCCGGACATGGTCTGGCGGACCAGGTGGCTCCGCTCGCCCACGTGCACGCGCACGTAGTTCCCCTCCGCCTCGAACCAGTCCACCTCGTCCACCCGCACGAAGCGGATGCGGCCGCCGGAGCGCACCACCAGCCGCTCCAGGTGGCTGCGCCGGGGCCGAATCTCCGCGAGGAGGGTGGAGAGCTGAGCGCGCAGCTCCCCGTCGCGCCGCAGGCGCAGCTGCTCCCGGACCCGCTCCAGCGCCTGCCGGAAGCGGGCGCGGTCGAAGGGCTTGAGCAGGTAGTCCAGGGCGCTCGCCTCGAAGGCGCGCAGCGCGAACTCCTCGTAGGCGGTGACGAACACGGTGACCGGCATCCGCTCCGGGCCCACCGCCTCCACCACCCCGAAGCCGTCCAGCTCCGGCATCTGCACGTCCAGGAAGACCAGGTCGGGCGCCAGCTCCTCGATGGCCACCACCGCCTCGCCACCGTGGCCGCACTCGCCCACCACCTCCACGTCCTCCTCCGCGGCCAGCAGCTGCCGGACCCGCTCCCGGCCGAGCGGCTCGTCGTCCACGATCAGCGCGCGCAGCGTCACGGTTCGCCTCCTCCGTCCGAGGTCCTGAGCGGGAGCGACACCGTCACCCGCGTCCCGCCGCCCGGCGCGGGCTCCACCACCAGCGCCCCGGCGTCGCCGTAGAGGTGGCGGAGCCGGTCGCGCGTGTTGGAAAGCCCCACGCCCGTCCCCCCGCCGTTGCCCGCCCCCACCCCCACCCCGTCGTCCAGCACCGTCAGCACCACGCCGCCGTCCACCAGCTCGGCGACCACCTCCACGGTGCCGGGGCCCGCGCGCGGCGAGATGCCGTGGCGGATGGCGTTCTCCACCAGCGGCTGCAGCATCAGGTGCGGGACGAGCGCGTCCAGCGCCTCCGGGTCGATCCGCGAGACCACCCGCAGCCGGTCGGAGAAGCGGGTCTGCTCGATCTCCAGGTAGGGCTCCAGCAGCGCCAGCTCGCGCCGGAGTGGGACCTCCTGCGCGTCGCGGTCCTGCAGCGTCATGCGCAGCACCTCGCTGAGCCGCGCCAGCACGCGCTCGGCGGCGTCCACGTCGCGGTGCATGAGCGTGGAGACGGAGTTCAGCGCGTTGAAGAGGAAGTGCGGGTTGAGCTGTGTCTTCAGCGCCTGGAGCCGGGCCTCGGCCAGGCTGCTGCGCAGCCGCACCGCCTCCACCTCCCGCTCGCGCAGGCGCTCGTAGTACTGCACCGCGTGGACGATCCCCAGCACCAGGAGGTACAGGACCGCCTCGTTGTACGCGCCGGGGAGGAGGTGGGACCAGGGGGGCGTCCGCTGCCCCAGGATTCCCCGGTTGGCGACGACCGTGAGGGGGATGGCGGCCGCGCCCCGGAGCGCGGCGGCCGCCAGGTGGATCGCCCCGTGGCGGAGCCAGCGCCCCCGCCCAAGGGGGAAGCGCCGGCCCAGCCAGAACGCGGCCAGGAAGGTGGCCGCCCAGTAAAGGAAGTTAATCGCGGCCATCGCCGCGATCTCCCCCGCGGTGGGCACGTGCCCGTCCGGCAGCCGCGCGCCGGGTATCCGCACCACGAGCGAGGCGGCCGGCATCGTGGAGCCGATCGCCACCACCAGCCACTCGGCGCGGGTGCGCGCGGCCGCGAGGCGGCGCAGGGCGGCGGGAATCACGTGCCGGTCGCCCCCGCCTCCGCCGGCGCGAAGCCGCGGCAGCGCAGCACGGGAAGGCGCGGGTAGCGGGGGAAGGCGGGGTCCACCCTTGACATCTCGCACAGGTAGAAGGTGCTCCCCTTTCCGCTGCGGACCACGCGGACGTGGGCGCACCCGGCGCAGAGGCCCGGCTCCGGCTCGGGCGGCGCCAGGTGGCGCCGCAGCGCGTCGCCGCTCACCCCGCCACCTCCGCCTCCAGCGGGAGCGACTCGTGCTCGCGCAGCACCCGCTCGGCGTGCTGCCAGGCGGCCACCGCCTCCGGCGCGGGCGGCGAGGCGACGCGGTGTCCCGAGGCGTCCACCACGGCCTGGGTGGAGACGCGCCCCTCCGCCCCGAGGAAGAGCCCCTTCACCAGGGCGATGGCCACCCCTTCGCCGCGGCGCTCGAAGCGCTGCTCCAGGAAGAACCAGCGGTCGTCCCAGCAGAGGAGCCGCGTGCGGATGGAGTAGAGCTGGAAGGGGAGGAGCGGGCGGCGGTAGCGGACCTCGAGCGAGCCGACCACGGGGTTCCACCTCCTCCGCCGCAGCTCCCCCAGCACCCCCATGCGGACCACCAGGTCCAGGCGCCCCAGGTCCATCAGCGTCAGGTAGCGCCCGTTGTTCATGTGGAGGTTGACGTCCAGGTCGTTGGGCCAGACGCGGAAGGACACCACGGACTCGCCCAGCGGGTCCAGCCGCGGCCGCCAGAACGCCGCCGCCAGCACCCGGAGGCTGCGGGCCAGGGGGATCATCCGCCGGCCGCCGGCGCGAGCGGCGCCCTCCCCCGCCCCGCCACCTCCCACGCGTCGACGACCCGGTCCCCGCGGACGCCCCAGAGGCGCTCGCTCAGGTTCACCGAGACGCAGACGTGGTTGGGGACGATCCGCACCCGGTCGCCGACGCGGGGACGCCAGTCCGTGCCGGCCAGGTCCAGCAGCCCGTGCTCCTCGCTGACCGCCTTGACCGCCACGTCGGGCCGGTCGAGCAGCGCGCCGTAGCCGCCGCCCTCGGCGCGCAGCTCCTCCTTGGCGAGCACCTTGGAGCCCGCGTCGATCACCGCCTGCCCGGGGACCGCGGTGCTGACCACCGTGGCGAGGACGGAGTAGGCCACCTCGTCCCAGCTGCACGCGCCGATCTCGGCCGTGGTGCGGTCGTTGAAGACGTTGGTCCCCGGGCGCACCTCGGTCACCCCCGCCACCTCGTGCGATCTCCAGAAGGTGGGGGTGGAGCCGCCGCTCACCACCTCGGGCGGCACCCCCGCCGCCGCCAGCGCCTCCACCAGCGCCGCCACCCGCGCCGAGAGCGCCGCGAGAGGGGCGCCCTGCTCGCGGACGTGCGAGCGGATGTGCCCGGCGTAGAACATCACCCCGCGGTACTCGATCCCCTCCAGCCCCGCCGCCTCCCGCGCGAGAGCGACCGCCTCGGCC
>DATABU010000764.1:0-9023 GCA_036259415.1 Longimicrobiaceae bacterium | reverse complement strand
GGGGAGCCTCGCGGTACTGCTGCGAGTCTCCCCCCGTACAGCTTCGTTTGGGTACTACGGAACTGCGAACGGCGCCCGCGCCGCGGCGGTGGAGCGCGGTGCGGGCGCCGTTGCGTACGTCGTGCTGCCGTCCCTACCTCGCCTGGAGCGCCACGGCGGCTCCGGCGCCCACGCCGGCCAGGTCCCAGGTCAGGTCGCGGAGGGAGGCGGTCTCGCCGGGGGAGGTGCGGTCGCGCAGCTCCTTCCAGACGCCGACGCCGGTGCCGACGCCCGCGCCGACCAGGGCGCTGGTCTCGGAGTCGGCGCCGGCGGCGCGGACCGCGGCGGCGGACAGGGCGGTCACCACGAACGAGGCGAACAGGTGCTTCCACTTGTCCTCGGCGACCCAGCGGTCGGCGGGGGCCTGCTGCGCGGGGCCGCCCTGCCGCAGGGAGAGGCAGAGCACGAGCATGCACAGGTTCATGGGGTCTCTTCCCGGTGGGCCCAGGCGCGGGCGGCGCCCAGCGCGCGGCGCCAGCCCGCCAGCCACTCCTCGCGGCGGGCGGGGTCGGCGGCGGGGGCGAAGTCGGCGGTGTCGGGGCGGGCGGCCAGGAGCTCCTCCGGCGTGCGCCACACTCCCAGCGCCAGCCCGGCCAGCCCCGCCGCCCCGAAGGCGGTCATCTCCAGCATCGCCGGGCGGCGCACCGGGATCCCCAGCACGTCCGCCTGGAACTGCATCAGCCAGTCGTTCTCGGCGGCGCCGCCGTCCACCCGCAGCGCGCCCAGCGCGACGCCGGAGTCGGCCTGCATGGCCTCCGCCACGTCGCGGGTGGAGTAGGCCATGGCCTCCAGCGCGGCGCGGGCGAGGTGCGCCCGGCCCGTCCCCCGCGTCAGCCCGACCACGGTGCCGCGCGCCCCGGGCTCCCAGTGCGGCGCCCCCAGCCCCGTGAAGGCCGGGACGAAGTAGACGCCGTCGTTGTCGTCCAGCGAGCGCGCCAGCGCGTCCGTCTCCGCCGCCTGCCCGATCACGCCCACCGCGTCGCGCAGCCACTGCACCGCGGCGCCCGCCACGAAGATGGCGCCCTCCAGCGCGAAGGCGCGCTCCCCGCGCGGGCCGCAGGCGGCGGTGGTCAGCATCCCGTGCCGCGAAGGGACGGGCTCCGCGCCGGTGTGCAGCAGGAGGAAGGCGCCGGTGCCGTAGGTGTTCTTCCCCTCGCCCGGCGTGCAGCAGCCGTGCCCGAAGAGCGACGCCTGCTGGTCGCCTGCGATCCCCGCCACCGGGATCTCCGCCCCGAAGGCGTCGCCGTCGGTGGAGCCGTACACCTCGGCCGAGGCGCGGATCTCCGGGAGCACCGCCCGCGGCACCCCGAAAAGCTCCAGCAGCTCCGGGTCCCAGTCGCCCTCGCGCAGGCCGTAGAGCAGCGTCCGCGAGGCGTTGGTGGGGTCGGTCAGGTGCAGACGGCCGCCGGTGAGCCGCCACACCAGCCACGTGTCGACGGTCCCCGCGGCCAGCTCCCCCGCCTCGGCGCGGCGGCGGCCGTCCGGGACGTGGTCCAGCAGCCAGGCCAGCTTGGTGCCGCTGAAGTACGGGTCGATCACCAGCCCGGTGCGCTCCCGCACCCGCGGCTCGTGCCCGTCCGCCTTCATCCGGCGGCACACGTCGGCGGTGCGGCCGTCCTGCCAGACCAGCGCCCTGTGCACCGGCTTCCCGGTGGCGCGGTCCCAGAGGACGATGGTCTCGCGCTGGTTGGTGATCCCGATCCCCGCGAGCCGGTCCAGGCGCGTCCCCGCCGATTCCGCCGCCGCGTGGGCCACCTCCCGCGTCACCCGCCAGATCTCCTCCGCGTCGTGCTCCACCCACCCGGGCCGGGGGAAGTGCTGGGTGAACTCGCTGTACGCCCGCCCGCGGACCCGCCCCTCCGCGTCGATGACGAGGCAGGTGGAGCCGGTGGTGCCCTGGTCGATGGCGAGGATCATGGGTCGCGACTCCTACTCGTCCGCGTGCCGCAGGCTGCCGAAGGCGTATCGCCAGCCGAAGCGCTCGACCAGCGAGAGCATGCGGACCACGGGGAGCCCCATCACCGCGAAGAAGTCGCCCTCGATACGCTCCACGATGGCGGAGCCGAAGCCCTGGATCCCGTAAGCGCCGGCCTTGTCCATGGGCTCGCCGGTGGCGACGTACGCCTCGGCCTCGGCGCGGTCCAGCGGGCGGAAGCGGACGCGCACGCGCTCCAGCCCCGACTCGATGCGGTCGCCCCGCGCCACGGCGACGCCGGTGTGCACCTCGTGGTCGCGGGCGGAGAGGCGCAGCAGCATCTCCACCGCCTCCTGCTCGTCGCGGGGCTTCCCCAGCACGTCGCTTCCCAGCACCACGATGGTGTCGGAGCCCACCACCAGCGCCTCCGGCCGCCCCCGCGCGACGGTGACCGCCTTCTCGCGGGCCAGGCGCTCGGCGTACGCGGCCGGCATCTCGTCGCCCAGGTAGCTCTCGTCGATGTCGGCCGGGAGGGCCTCGAACTCCAGCCCCAGACGGCCGATCAGCTCGGCGCGGCGGGGGGACTGCGAGGCCAGGATCAGGGGCGGGGGCTGGAGAGCTTCGGCGTCCGGCATCGTCGGGTGCTCGGGGTGGCGGGGGACGGCGGCTGACCGGGCAAGCTACCATTCCCGCCTCGCGGGGCGCAACGCGCCGGGTGCGGGCCGGCACCGGGGCGTAAAAATCTGGCGCCGCGCAGCCCGCTCCCTGTATCTTACGGGGTCGTACCCGTCCCACCCCTCCCCCGAACCCCCGAGGACGTCATGACCCGTTCCCTTCGGAACGCCGCCCTCGCCGCCCTGGGGCTGCTCCTGGGCGCCAGTTCGCTCGACGCGCAGATCCCCGGCCTCCGCGACGCGGCCTCGCGGCTGGGCAGCCGGCTCCCCGACGTGAGCGGCCTGCTGCAGGGGAAGCAGCCCATCACCACCAGCCTGGACGACGCGAAGTTCGCCGTGGACTCGCTGGACAACTTCCGGCCGAGCACGGTGGGCACCTTCCGCAACGGGGCCGTGCTCCGCGCCTTCCCGGTGGACTCGCTCGACAACTTCATCTCGCGCCTGGGCCGTCGGGGCGTCCAGGTGGGGACGATGGAGCGGTTCGCGGTGGACTCGCTGGACAACTTCATCACGCGGCTGGAGCGGCGAGGCTTCGCGGTGGACTCGCTCGACAACTTCCGCCTCGGCACCGTGCTCTCCGCCTACGGGGTGGATCCGCGCGAAGGGGTGAAGCTCCGCTCCATGCTGGAGCTGCAGCGCACCCCCGGCGGCGGCTTCGTCCTCCAGCCCGGCTACTACGAGCTGCACAACCAGAGCTACTGCCTCAAAGCGGGCACGCACGGCCCGGGCGGCGGCAACGGCTACCTGTACGCCGCGCCCGACGGGCCCGCCGGGGACGCGATCGTGAGCATCCTGCGCAACTCGGTGCAGCACCCCGACATCGAGCAGCGCGACATCCAGACGCTGCTGTGGGCGATCATCGCGCGCGCCAAGTTCGAGGACCTCTCCGCGCAGCACAAGGCCACCGCCTCGCGCCTGCTCACCCCGCGCCAGATCGCGACGCTGAACCGCAGCGCGCTGGACCTGGTCCCCGGGCCGGCGCTTGACCGGGCGATGGCGAGCATGCCGCCGCTGGTCCGGCAGGTGGTGGAGGCCGAGGCGCGGCTCCGGCAGATGCTGGTGAACCCGGCGACCTCCTTCGCGGAGCTGGAGCGGGTGGCCGTGCTCGCCGGCGCGGTGGGGATGGGCCCGGGGAGCCGGGAGGTCCCGGAGGGGCGGTGGTCGCGTCACCCGGACGGCTACTACGTCCGCTACCTGCCGCAGGGGTACAGCTACACGGTCATGCAGGTCTGGGTGCCGCAGGGGAGCGCGGCCGTGGGGAAGGAGCTCGACCCCGCCACGCACATCGCCGTCCCGGGGAACACGGCGCGGCAGCGGCTGATCCAGTCGGGTCGGCCGCAGCAGCGGTCGTAGCGGCTTCGCGGATTGGCGGATCCGGGCCGTAGGGCAAACTACCCTGTACCTGGTTCCCCGCCTCGCTTATCGTTGCGGCGGCATCCGCCATCGTATCGACCTGGAACCCCGAGGAACAACCGATGACCCGCTCCCGTCCCGTCCGGAAGGCGAGCCTCCTTGCCCTGGCGCTGCTGTTCGGCGCCACTTCGCTCCACGCGCAGATCGGCGGCGCCCTCCGCGGAGCCGCGTCGCGGCTCGGCGAGCGCCTCCCCGACGTCAGCGGCATGCTGCAGGGGAAGGCGCCCATCACCACCAGCCTTGAGGACGCCAAGTGGGCGGTCGACTCGCTCGACAACTTCCGCCCGCGCGAGTCGTTCCGGAACGTCGCCGAGCTGCAGCGCACGCCCAACGGCGGTTTCGTGCTGCAGCCGGGGGCCTACGCCTACCAGGCGCAGAGCTACTGCCTCAAGGCCGGCACGCACGGCCCCGGCGGCGGCGACGGCTACCTCTTCGCCCCGCCCATCGGCCCGGCGGAGGAGGCGGTCATGACCATCGTCCGCAACTCGGTGCAGCACCCGGAGATCCACCAGCACGACATCCAGACGCTGCTGTGGGCGATCATCGCGCGGGCCAAGTTCGAGGACCTCTCCGCGCAGCACAAGGCCACCGCCGCGCGCCTGCTCACGCCGCGCCAGCTCGCGAACCTGAACCGCAGCGCGCTCGACCTGGTGCCGGGGCCGGCGCTGGACCGGGCCATGGCGAGCATGCCCCCGCTGGTCCGCCAGGTGGTGGAGGCCGAGGCCCAGCTGCGGCAGATGCTGGTGAGCCCCACGACCTCCTTCGCGGAGTTGGAGCGGGTGGCGGTGCTCGCGGGCGCCGTCGGGATCGGGCCCGGCAGCCGCGAGGTGCCCTCCGGCCGCTGGTCGCTGCACCCGGACGGCTACTACGTCCGCTACCTGCCCTCGGGCTACAGCTCCACGCGGGTCGAGGTCTGGGTGCCGCAGGGGAGCCCGGCGGTCGGCAAGGAGTTCGACCCGGCCTCGCACATCGCGGTGCCGGGGAACACGGCCCGCCAGCGCCTGATCCAGTCCGCCCGGTTCCAGCAGACGAGCTGACGGGTCGGTCGGCAGCATGACGGAGGGGGTGCGGCCGCGTTGCCGCACCCCCTTTGTGTTTGTGACTGCTGGGGTCGGGCGTGCCCCTCGCTGGCGCTCGGGTCGGGCTGCGGCTCCGTAGGGCACGATGAAACTGTGCCCAACGGAGGCGAGACCCACGGAACTACTGTGGGTCTCGCCGCTTCGCGCTCGCATCCCTCACGCGGGCGCCCAGCCGGGGCGGGCTTTTCTCTCCTCTACTCGCGCGACCACTTCAGCTGGAACTCCAGCTCCTCCTCGCCCTCGCTGCGCTCGTGCTCCACGCTGAAGCGGGCGTCGGCGGGGATGGTCATGCGCTCCCCGGCCACCTGGATGGTGAACGGCTTCTCCTGCTCCAGGGCGTCGGCCAGGCGGCGCAGCTTGGCCACGAAGTCCTTCCGGGAGTACACCTTGTCGATGTCGCGATCGTCCAGCTCGGTCACCGGATCCTCCGGGAAAAGGGTTGAACGGCGGCGGCCTCAGCGCTCCAGCAGGAGCGTCACCGGGCCGTCGTTGACCAGCTCCACCTCCATCATCGCGCCGAACTCGCCGGTCTCCACCGTGCGGCCCGTGGCGCGGAGCATCTCCACCCAGCGCTCGTAGAGTGGGACCGCCACCGCGGGCGCCGCGGCGTCCACGAAGCTGGGGCGGCGCCCCTTCCGGGCGTCGCCGTAGAGGGTGAACTGCGACACCACCAGCAGCGAGCCGCCGGCCTCCTCCACCGACAGGTTCATCTTCCCCTCGGCGTCGGCGAAGACGCGCAGCCCCAGCACCTTGTCCGCCATCCAGCGGAGCGTCTCCTCGCCGTCGCCCGCGGTGAAGCCGGCCAGCAGGAGGAGCCCCCGGCCGACCTCGCCGGTGACGCGGCCGCCTACGGTGACCCGGGCGCGGGAGACTCGCTGCAGGACGACGCGCATGGTCGGGGCTCGGGGGGACGGGACGGCCGCGGGCGGGAAGTTACGGCCCCCGCGGGGCCCGGCGCAACGCGCCGGCGCGCGGAGTGGACCGGTGTTTGCGCGGCGGCGGCCACGCCCGTACGAATACTTCCACTGGACCGGAGGAGGAACATGACGAAGAGCACCACGCTCGCCGCGGCCTGCCTGCTGCTCGCCGCCTGCGGCGGCGACGCGGCGGAGGACGATGGCGCCCTGGTCGTATCCGACACCGCCGCGCTGGGAGCGCCGGGCGCGGCGGACACCATGGGCATGGGGACCACCCCCGCCGGAGACGGCGCGACCGCCACGGCGGCCGTGCGCGACGCGGCGGGCCGCGACCTGGGGACGCTGACGCTCGCGGGGAGCGGCGACCGCATCCAGGTGTCGGGCACGCTGCGGGGGGTCACCCCCGGGACGCACGCCATCCACATCCACGCGGTCGGGCAGTGCGAGCCGCCCTTCCAGTCGGCCGGGCCGCACTGGAACCCGACCAGCATGCAGCACGGGACCGAGAACCCGCAGGGCCCGCACATGGGCGACATGCCGAACCTGGAGGTGGGCGCCGACAGCACCGCCACGGTGAACGTCTCGACGCCCGCGGGCGCGATGCTGGGCGGGGCGAACGGCCTGCTGGACGCCGACGGCGCCGCGGTGGTGGTCCACGCCACGGCCGACGACTACCGCTCGGACCCCGCGGGGAACGCCGGCGACCGCGTCGCCTGCGGGGTGGTGACGGGAGCGTAGCCCGCCGCCTGGCCCGGCCCCTGCATCGGCAGCCGGCGCCCGGACCGGCGCGGCACCCACGCCGCGCCGGCATCCTTTGCTCCCGGAGGGCTCCATGACGAGACTCGGAACGATCCGGATCCGCGCCGTGCTCTTCGCGGCGGCGGTCGCGCTGCTCGCAACCGGCTGCATGGCCGCGGCCGTAGCCGGCGCGGGCGCGGCGGCGGGGATCCACATGACCGGCAACAACGCCTCGTCCACGGTGCAGGGCACGCTGGCTTCGGTGGACGCCCGCACGCAGGCGGTGCTCTCGGAGATGGGGATCGCCGTGGAGGAGCGGAAGGAGGGGGCCGACGGCGTGGAGTACAGCGGCACCGGGAACGGGATGGAGGTCCACGTGGAGCTGGAGCCGGCGGGCGACGGGATGACGCAGGTGAAGGCGTCCGCGCGCAAGAACCCCGTGGAGTGGGACAACGCGTACGCGCGCGACATCGTCCAGCGGATCGTGCAGCGCTCCTGAGCGGCCCGCCGCCCGGCCCTCCACCCGCCGCGCCATGGCCGGGGGTCCCGACGCCGCGCACCCGGTGCTGGTGCACTTCTACCGCGCCGTGGTCTCGCACATGGACGTGTGGCGGCAGCGGATGGACGCCACCACCAACTGGGCGGCCGCGACCACCGCCGCGATGGTGACCTTCTCCTTCGGGTCGGTGGACTCGCCGCACTTCGTGCTGCTGCTGGCGCTGGGCTTCGACGGCGTGTTCCTGCTCATGGAGTCGCGCCACTACCAGGTCTTCGACCTGTGGCGGCGGCGCTTCCGGCTCCTCAACCGCTACCTGGTGGTCCCGGTGCTCACCGACGGCGCCTCGTCGTCCCCCGAAGAGCAGCGGGATGCGCTCGCGCGGGTGGCGGAGGACCTGGGCCGCATGGTCCCGCACCTGCGCCTGGCCCAGGCCATGGGGTACCGGATCCGGCGCAACTACGCGCACCTGTTCGCGGTGGGGCTGGTCGCCTGGGTGCTGAAGCTGGAGGTGCACCCCGCCGCCGCGGAGAGCGTCGGGGAGCTGGTCCGGCGCGCCGCCGTCGGGGTGGTCCCGGGGCCGGCGGTGATGGCCCTCCTGGGCGCCGTGGGCGTCTGCGTCCTGGTCCTGGCGCTGCGGGCGCCCTCGGAGCAGATGGTGGACTGGACGGACCCCCCGGCACCGCTCGACCGCTGGATCTCGCGCTCGCTGGCCTGGGGCCGCGGCATCGGGCGGGGGCGCGGCGGCGGCCCGGCACGGTAGCGGCGCCGGACCGGATCCTGCGTTCCAGGACCGCGAACCCGAGGAACGGAGGAGGAGAGATGAACTGGCTGCTGACGTTCGCCGTGGTGCTGGTGCTGCTCTGGATCGCCGCGGAGGTGCTGGGGTGGGTCCTGGGCGCCGCGCTGCACCTGCTCTGGATCGCCGCGCTCGTGCTCTTCGTGGTCTGGCTGGTGGGCAAGGTCCGCCGGCGGGTCTGACGGGCGGGTGCCCCGCGGCGGGGGGCCCGCCGCGGGGCACCCGTGTGAACGGCCGGTCAGCGCCGATCGTCGGTGTTCCGGCCGACCTTCCGCTGCACGTCTCCCAGCGCGTCCTGCACCTTCCCCTTCGCGCGGTCCAGCTTCCCCTCGGCCTGCAGGCTCGAGTCGCCGGTCAGCCCGCCGGCGGCGTCCTTGACGCGCCCCTTCAGGTCGTTGCCGGCGCCCTTGACCTCGTTCTCGGCGCCGCGCTCGCTCAGGCTGCGGTCTTCCATGGTCGCTCTCCTTTTCGGGTAGACGGCCGCGTGATCCGTGGCCGCCGCGGCGGGTTGCAAGATCCGGTCCGGTGCGGGCGCATCACCGCCGTCCGCAACACCTTACCCGCGCCGGGCGGGGGCGCCGCGAGAAACCGCCGGCCCGGGGCCGTCCAACAAGTATGGGCCCGGCCGGCGGTCAGAGCGGCGCAGGGCACCCCCAGATGCCCAGGGTCTCGCACCGGGGCGAGTCCCCGGGAGCGGCGCGGGGGCAGAGCCGGTTGGCGCGGTCCAGGTCGTCGTGGGCGGCGGCGGCCATCCGCGCCGCCGAGGGGTGGCGCAGGCGGTAGTAGCTCTCCGCGGCCCAGGCGTGCTGGACGGCGGAGGCCACGTACCCGTCGCGCAGGCACCCCCGGGCGATGGGGACCGTGGGGGGGCGGCCGCCGTCGGTCCGTCCGTCGGCGGGGGTGCGCCACCCCGGGGCGCGCGCCAGGAGGTGGCGCACCTCCCGGTCGTGGGA
>DATABU010000763.1:0-5519 GCA_036259415.1 Longimicrobiaceae bacterium | reverse complement strand
CCCCCCCCCCCCCCCCCCCCCCCGAGGCCGGGCGCGGCGCCCGGATCAGAACACGAAGGCGTACACTGCCAGGCCGACGAGCGCCGCCGCGGCGGCCAGCAGTGCGTACTCGGGGAGGTCCAGCAGCGACTCGGCGCTATCCGTGCGGATGAACTCGGGTGCGGTCATGGCGGCGCTGGGGACGGGGGGAGGGGAGCCGCGGGGCCTCCGCGGCGCTTCGCACCCGCCCTTCCCGTGCACGTCGCGCGCCCGCACCCGGTTCGTTGCGGGACAACGACTTACGCCGGGGCCCGCCCTTGCACTCTGCCGCGCACCCTTGCGGGATGCGGCTACCGCGCGCGGATCCGGTTGACCGTGAACGCCAGCACCAGCACGAGGACCACCCCGAACTGGAGGAAGGTCGCCGAGTCCATGGTCTGGAGCCGGTAGCTCGCGTCCGAGAGGTAGCCCTGCAGCGCGCCGGGAGACACGTACTCCGCGAGCCCCTGCAGGATGGTCGCCGGCGTGCCGCTCATGGTGTCCTCGTGGTGCGGCCGGCGCGGGCGGCCCGCGCCGCCGCCGCCGGGTCAGTCCTCGTCGCCATGGTCACCGTTGCCGTTCCCGTTGCCGTTCCCGTCGTACTTGGCGAGCAGCCGGTCCAGGCGCGGCCGCGAGATCCCCAGCATGCGCGCCGCGCGGCGCTTGTTGCCGCCCGTGCGCTGGAGGATCCGCTCCACGTGCGACCGCTCCACCGCCTCCAGCGTCACCCCCTCGGGGCGCGACTCCGCCGTCTGCGCGGCCACCGGCTTCACCGAGCCCAGCCCCAGGCTCTCCAGCGAGATGGCGGGGCCGTGCGCCAGCACCGCGGCGCGGGTGAGGGTGTTCTCCATCTCCCGCACGTTCCCCGGCCAGTCGTACGACTGGAGCGCCTTCATCACCGGCGCGGGGATGATGCGCACGTCCTTGTGGATCTCGCGCGCCGCCTTGGCGAGCAGGTGCTCAGCCAGGGTGGGGATGTCGTCGCGCCGCTCCCGCAGCGGGGGCACCTGGATCTCCACCACGCGCAGGCGGAAGTACAGGTCCTCGCGGAAGGTGCCCTGCGAGATCAGCTCCTCGATGGGGCGGTGCGTGGCCGCGATCACCCGCGCCTCGGTGCGCCGCGGCTTCTCGCCGCCCACCGGGTAGAACTCCCGCTCCTGGAGCACGCGGAGGAGCTTGGCCTGGAACGCCGGCGCGGTGTCGCCGATCTCGTCCAGGAAGATGGTCCCGGCGCCCGCCAGCTCGAAGCGGCCCTTGCGGTCGCCCACCGCGCCGGTGAAGGCGCCGCGCACGTGCCCGAACAGCTCCGACTCCAGCAGGTTCTCGGCGATGGCGGTGCAGTTGATGGCGACGAACGGCTCCCCCGCCTGCGGGGAGTTGAAGTGGATGGCGCGCGCCACCAGCTCCTTGCCCGTCCCGGTCTCGCCGCGGATGAGCACCGGCGCCCGCGTCCCCGCGAGCATGCCGATGGTCTTGTAGATCTCGATCATCTGCGGGGTGCGGCCCACCACCAGGTCCGACCCGTCCGCGACCTTGCCGTTGGGCTCGTCCGCCAGGCGGCGGCGCGCCGCGCGGTCGCGGAGGCAGCGGCGCAGGACCATGTCCAGCTGGTCCAGGTCCAGCGGCTTCACCATGTAGTCGTAGGCGCCGTCGCGGATGGCGCCGATGGCGCTCCGCATGTCCTCGTACGCCGTGATGACGATGACGTCCACCTCGGGCTGCGCCGCGCCCACCCGCTGCAGCAGCTCCAGCCCGCTCATCTCCTCCATCTGGATGTCGGTGATGATGATGGCGGGGCGGAAGTCGTGCACCATCGAGAGCGCCGCCTCGGCGCTCTCCGCCACGGCCACCTCGTAGCCGGAGCGGGTCAGGTGGAACTCGAAGGCCACCCGCAGCGCAGGCTCGTCGTCCACCACCAGGATCCTGCAGCTCATCTACGTTGCTTCTCGCGGGGGATCACAGGTCCACCAGGCCGATCAGGCCCAGCGTGACCCGCACGTTGTGCACGGGGCCCAGGGCGTCGCCGCCCGGCGTCTGGAAGGGCGACTCCAGCGCCACGTGGTCGGCGGCCTCCAGCCGGATCCCCAGCGGCGTGCCCCAGAACGAGCGCCCGGGGATGAAGTCGATCCCCAGCCCGCCGCCCACGGTGAGCTGGCGGTCGGTGTCGCCCGGGTAGACGGCGTTGGAGCCCTCGAACACCACCCGGCGCCCGTCGCCGAAGCCGTAGCTCGCCACCCCGGCGCCCAGGCTCAGGAAGGGGACCACGCTCCGCCCCGCGCGGGCGGGCAGCGGGCGCAGCAGCAGGCTGGCGTCGAAGAGCCAGGTGTTGATGTCGCGCGTGTCGCCCGAGACGGTGAAGGGCCGGTTGGTGAACGCCGCCCCCAGGCGCGCGCCCAGCCGGCCGCTCACCATGTAGTGCTCCGCCGAGGCTGTCGCCAGCCACCCCGCGTCCATGGCGAGCGGGGTGCCGCTCTCGTTGAAGTCGCCGAACCAGACCCCGCCGCCGCCGTAGCCGATCGCGCCGGCGTAGTCCTGCGCCGCCAGCGGCCCCGCCGCCAGCAGCGCGGCCAGCGCCGCGCCCGCGGTGCCGAGCATTCCCCGCATCACTTCCTCCTCCCGGCCGCAGCGGCGGGGTTGATGTTCTCGCCGAGCACGTCCACCATCACCACGCCGCCCCCGGAGGTCACCCCGTAGACCCGGGCGAGCACGCACTCGCCGGCGGCCTGCGTGAAGTCCGCGGGGCAGGCGGGCTGCCCGGGGAGCGGCGGCGCGGCGCGCAGCGGGCCGACGATGTTGTCGCGGACCGGCACCTCGCCGAGCACCGTGTAGTGGGTCGTCTCCACCACCAGGATGGAGTTCCGGCCCGACCCGACGAAGGCCAGGTTGCCGCCCGAGGTCATCCCGCGGCGCAGCGACGCGCCGGCGCCGCCCGGCTGGGCGGTGCGCGTGAGGCCCCGCAGCGTCAGGTCGTTGGCGAAGAAGTAGGTCGCCTCGCTCCCGCGGGCCACTCCCAGCGAGCCGTCCTGGTTCAGGTCGATGCCGGTGATGCGGTCCGACGTGTTGTTGACGATGTCCGAGATGTCGTCCACCCGGGAGAGGCTCCCGTTCCCGGTGTCGGCGGCGCCCCAGAGCACCACCCGCCCGGCCATCTCGTCGGAGCTCTCGCCGAACGCCACGTAGCGGTGGTCGCCGGACACCGCCACGAAGGTGGTGTCCGCCATCGCGACGGTCTGGGGCACGTTCCACCGGTGCGCCGGATACGCGATGACGTCGGAGCCCCGGTTCGCCATGTCGAAGACGGCGTCCACGGGGTTCAGCGGGACCGGGTTCTGGATCAGGCGCCCGGGGTCGCCGGGCCGGGTGCCGGGGCGGTGGTCGTAGATGGTGATGCGGCCGGTCGGGCCGGCCAGCGGCCCCACCCGGATGAACTCGAGCGAGACGCTGTCCACGTTCGCGATGGCCACGTCCTCGGGGTTGGAGGCCCGGATCGCCCGGTGGGTGGAGGGCATGCCTCCCGCCAGCAGCCCCTGGGCGAAGAGGAGCCTCGCGTCCCATGTGCTCCACCCGTCCTGCCACTCCGCCAGGCGGATGGTCCCGACGGGTGCCGCCTGCGTGGAGATCGCCGAGTACAGCAGCCGGCGGCGGGCGTCCTGGGCCACGTACTGCGGCCGGTCGGCGTAGGTGTGGTAGTCCAGCCGGAAGGAGCGGACGGTGTCCTGGGTCACCGAGTCGACGGTGACCTCGATGCGGAAGTCGTACAGGCGTGCGCGGGGGATCTGGAAGCGCTTCCCCACGTCCTCCGCCAGGGTGGCGTTGCGGAGCGGCACGAACGAGATGTTCACCCCGCCCGAGTTGGCGACGATCAGCGTGTCGCCCTCCAGGGTCGTCCCCAGCCCCCAGGGCTCGGAGCCCACCCGGATGGGGCTCGTGAAGCGCCCGGCGAGCGGGTCCAGCACCTCGATCCGGTGCGCCGCGCGGTTGGACAGGTAGACACGGTCGAGGAACCTGTCCACCACCAGGTCGCCGATGGCGCCGGCGCCGGCCGGGAGCGCCACGGTGGTCCCCGCGGCGACCGCGACCCGGGCCCGCAGCCCGGTCCGCCCCGAGGCCACGCGGCCGCCGCGGTAGTCGGCGCAGGGGAGCTTCTGGACGCTGTCCTGGACCGCCGCGGCGCAGGCGCCGGCGACGTTCACCGCCCAGCCGTGCACCTCCAGCGCGAGGGTGTCGGGGAGCCGCAGGCGGTCCACCCACTCCGGCCGGATGGTGAACTCGAACTCGCGCGAGACCGCGCCGCTGGCCGGCGGCGAGACGGCCTCGGGCCCGAGCTGCACCGCGACGGTGTCGGTGCGGGCCGTGTTCATCACCAGCACGGTCCCGCCCAGCTGCGCGATGCGCCCCGGCTCCTCGGTGGTCCCGCGGGCGGTGACGACCACGCGCATGGCCTCGCCGACCTCCACGCGCGGCGGCGTCGTCGCCAGCCTCACCGATACGGTGTGCGGGGCGACGGTCACCTCGGGTCCGGTGACGTCGTCGCCGTCGTAGAGGGTGTCGTCGGTGCAGCCTGCGAGCATGAGCGACGCGCCCGCGAGGAGCGCCGCGAGCCCGCGGGAACGGGGGCGCCGTCTGGCGGCGCGTGCGTGCGGGAAGTGCATGTACGGATCGGATGATTGTGGGCCTGCGACGGGCCGCCTGGGCCGCACCCTCGCCGGAGCAAGGCCGGGACCGCCGCGCGCCGGAGCGGGCGAATCCCCGAAAACCCAGGAACGGCGCCAGAAACCGGCCGTGCCGCGGCATCGCCCCGCGAGAGGGCGGGGAACAGGCTGTGGAACGATGGTAACGATCTGTGGCACCGCTGCAACCTACTCCGCGCCGGACCGCGCGACCGGTGTGTCCTCGAAACGTGCGCTGAGTTCCGTACCTGCTGCGTACATTGGACAACGAGGTTGCACGAGACGGCCGCCTTCCTTATTATGTACGCACCTGCCGCGGGGGGTCCGTCCCGTCTCCCCGGCCCGGCGGCGCTCCCCGTCCGCCTCCTCCGACCCGCCCGGAACCCGCGCCTCCCGGTTCCCCCGATGGAAGCTGCCGCCACCGCCCAGCCCCGGGCCGACGTGGGCCGAAACCTGCACGCCGCCGAGCGGTGCGTGCGGCTGGCCGCGCGCGTCGTGGATGCGCCCATCGCGCTCTTCGTGTCCACCGGCGGCCCGCACCCCGGCCCCGTCCTCTCGCACGGCGCTCCCTCCGGCTGGGCCGCCGGGTGGGAGCGGACGCTGGCAGCGCGCCTGCGCGCGCGCCTCGCCGACGCGGGCGCCTCGGTGGTGGAGGAGCACGCCGCGGAGCTGCTCCCGATCCCGGTGGCGTGCGCCGCCGTCCCGGTGTGCGGGCCGTCGGGGCGCGTCGTGGGCGTGCTCGCCGCACTGGACCCGCGCACGCGCGGCTGGCCGGCCGCCGCCGCCGAGCTGCTGCGCGAGGTGGCCGCGCTGGCGGGCGCCTCGCTCGGC
>DATABU010000762.1:0-2995 GCA_036259415.1 Longimicrobiaceae bacterium | reverse complement strand
TACCTCCACGGCCGCTGCGCTCTCCGCTAGCAGCTGAGGGCCGAGCTCCCCGTGGCGGTGCTTCCCCGGTTGTCCAACACCATGACGCTCACGGCGACATCGTAGTTGGCCCTGCACGAGGAGGAGAGAGTCGGGCTGTAGGTGGTCACCTGGTACTCGTACGGCGACGGGCCGGACTCCGTCACCGTCCAGTAGTAAGCCAGGTAGGGGTAGCACCCCCGGATACGACGGCGTCACAGGAGAAGCTCAGGTCGCCGGGCACGCAATCCACCTCGACCGAAAGCAGCGTCCGTGCGTCAGCGGGGGTGCTTGAGCCGAGGACTCCGGCGGCGGCGAGCGCGAGCAATGTGGGGATACCGAACCGGCGCATAGGGCCTCCCGGGCGCGCGTGAACGATGCACGATGAGCGTCTCCGCATTGTAGGCACGTGAATTCAACGCGTCAAGAATAGTCGTGTTTTATTCTGACGTGCGCCGTCTGCCGCCCACCCGCGCATGGGATCGGTCTCCCCTGGGACCACCCGACGCATGCCATCATGGAGATGCGGGCAGGCTGACCGGCGCTACGTCGCCACCGTCTCCCGGGCCGTGGAGCGGCCGCGCTCCGTGAGCGACAGCCGGTCGCCGAGCCGGGCGACCAGCCCCCGCCCCTCGGCGCGCCGCACCACCGCCGCCGCGAAGGTCGGGCTCCAGCGGAGGTGCGCGTGCAGGTGCGACTCGCGGTTCTCCTCGCCCGCCGCGGGGGAGCCCTCGTGGTTGAGGAGGTGGATGGCGAGCATGGCCTGCGCGAACTCCCAGCGCTGCCGCGCCCGCCGCCGGGCCAGCGCCAGCATCCCGCGCTCCGGGGCGAACAGGAACACCAGGCCGAAGGCCACGCCGGTCATGGAGGCCATGGCGCCGGCAATGGACACGTCCAGGAAGTACGACGTCCAGTACCCCCCCAGCGCGCTCGCCAAACCGATGGCCACCCCCAGCAGGATCATGCGCGGCAGCCGGTCGGTGAGCAGGTAGGCCGCCGCCGGCGGGCCGATCATCAGCGCCACCACCAGGATGGAGCCAACCGCGTCGAACGCCCCCACCGCGGTCACGGAGACCAGCGTCATGAAGGCGTAGTGCACCAGCCCCGGCGCGAACCCCAGCGCGCCCGCCAGCGCCGCGTCGAAGGTGGTGAGCTTGAGCTCCTTGTAGAAGCCGGCGACGAAGGCCGCGTTCAGCAGGAGGACCCCCGCCATCACCCAGAGGGTGCGCGGGCCAAGGTCCACGCCGCCCGCCACCCAGCGATTGAAGGGCGCGAAGGCCAGCTCCCCCAGCAGCACCGCGTCCACGTCCAGGTGCACGTTCCCCGCGTAGCGGGAGATGAGGATCACCCCCAGCGAGAAGAGCGCCGGGAAGACCAGCCCGATGGCCGCGTCCTCCTTCACCCGCCCGGTGCGGGCCAGCAGCTCCACCAGCGTGACGGTGAGAACCCCTGTGGCCGCGGCCGCCGCGATCAGCAGCGGGGAGGCCAGGTTCTCCGTCACGAAGAAGGCCAGCACGATCCCCAGGAGGATGGAGTGCGAGATGGCGTCGCTCATCAGCGCCATGCGCCGCAGCACCAGGAAGGTGCCGGGGAGGGCGCAGGCGGCGGCGGTCAGCGCCGCGATCCACTGGATCTCGACCTCGGGCGCCACGCTCACTCCTCCTCCCCGCCGCGGCGGCGCTCCTCCTCGGCCTCCCCCGCCCCGGTGATGGCCCAGTCGCCCTCGCCGGTGCGGCGGGCCCACCCCCGGGCCTCCAGCTCCGCCAGCTCGTGCTGCGCCCCCGGGTGCAGCGCCTCCAGCGTGGCGACGGAGTGCCCGTGCACCTGCCCCGGGTGCTGCCGGGCCAGGGCGTACAGGTCGGCGAGCACGGCCTGCGTGTGCAGCCGCCGCCGGTTGCGCTGCTCGCTCGCCCACGCCCAGACGATCCCGCGCGCCGGCGCGAAGAGCAGCGAGAACACCACCACCGCCGTGAGGCAGAGCACGATGGTGGGCCCGGTGGGGAGGCGCTCGGCCGTGCTGGAGAGGACCGCTCCGGCCACCCCGGAGAGCGCCCCGAAGGCCCCGGCCAGCACCACCATCCGCCCCAGGCGGTCGGTCCACTGCCGGGCCGCCGCGGCGGGGGCCACCACCATGGCGCTCATCAGCACCACCCCCACCGTCTGCAGCCCGATGACGATGGCGACCACCAGCACCGAGGTGAGCAGCACGTCCACGCGGCGGGCGGGGAAGCCCAGGCTGGCCCCGTACTCCGGGTCGAAGGCCAGCAGCTTGAACTCCTTCCAGAGCAGCGCGGTGGCGCCCAGCGCCAGCGCCCCCAGCGCGGCGATCTGGATCACGTCGCGATGCAGCAGCGTGGCCGCCTGCCCGAACAGGTAGCGGTCCAGCCCCGCCTGGGCGGCGTCCGGGCGCTTCTGGATCCAGGTGAGGAGCACCAGCCCGAAGCCGAAGAACACGGCCAGCACCAGCCCCAGCGCGCTGTCCTCGCGCACCCGGGAGCTCCCCACGATGCGCATCACCAGCAGCGTCCCCAGCCACCCGGCCGCGGCGGCGCCCAGGAGCAGCACCAGCGGCGCCTTGCTCCCGGTGAGCAGGAAGGCGAGCGCGATCCCGGGGAGCGCCGCGTGCGAGATGGCGTCGCCCAGCAGGCTCTGCTTGCGGAGCACGGCGAAGGAGCCCAGCGCGCCGCTGGTGGTCCCCAGCGCGGCGGCGCCCAGCGCCACGGTGCGCAGGGTGTGGTCGGAGAACAGCTCGGGGAGCGGCACGGCGGCCTCCTCAGGCGCGCAGCCGGGGCGCGGCCAGGGCGCCCGGGGCCGCGAGCGGCGCCTGCGGGTCGGAGCCGCGGCGCTGCAGGAAGGGGACGCGCCCGCCGTAGGTGAGCCGCAGGTTCTCCTCGTTGAACACCTCCGCCACCGGCCCCTCGGCGACGCGGCGCACGTTGAGGAGGAGCACCCGGTCGAAGTACTCCGGGACCGTCTC
>DATABU010000761.1:0-8005 GCA_036259415.1 Longimicrobiaceae bacterium | reverse complement strand
CCCCTCCACCGCCCCCCCGGATCGCTTCCTCCGACCCGCCCCACTCCCTCCCCGTCCGCTCCCAGCCAGGGCCCGCGCCCGGCTGGGAGCCTGCGTGAGGGATGCGAGCGCGAAGCGGCGAGACCCGGGGGCACCGCAGTTCAGAGGCACTGCGCGGGGCTCGCCTCCGTTAGCGGGCGTAGTCTGCCCGCTTACGGAGCCGCAGCCCGACCCGAGCGCCAGCGAGGGGCACGCCCGAACCGAGCCGTCGCCGTCCCCCGCGAACGCGGGTGTGGAAGGGCCAGCCTACGCCTGGCCGGCGGCGGCGGGCTCGGACTGGGGCTCCACCTCGGGGGCGGGCTGCGCCAGGGCCTCGGCGTCCTCCAGCGCCGGCTCCACCAGCAGCGCGGAGAGGCGCTCCAGGTGCTGCGGGGTGCAGTACAGGCGGATCTCCCCGCGCTCGCCGCTGCGCACCCGCGGGCGCGAGAAGCACACCACCCGGTGCTCGTCGCAGAGGCGCTCCAGCGCCCGGATCGCGCGCGCCACGTCCAGCTCTCCGCCCTCCTCCGCCCACGCCAGGTGCCGGGCCACCTCCTCGGCCGAGACCGCGTCGTGGATGGTGGGGTTGAAGGCGTCCGCGTCGAGCCGCTCGATCACCAGCTCGCGGTCGCGGAGGTAGCGGAGCACCTGCTCGCAGTCGCGCCCGCACCCCTCGGCGTCCAGCTCGGCAACCGCGTGCACCTCCTCCAGCTCGCACACCTCGGTCCCCCCCACCCCCTCCTCCTCGGCCTGCCACATCTCCTCGGCCAGGCGCTCCGCCGTCTCCCGGTCCGGCGCGGTCACCGCGTAGCGGACGGTGGCGCGGTAGACGACGTCCACCTCGAACTGCTTGTCCTCCATCTCCGAATCCCTCCGGTGGGTTTTCTGCGTGGCTCCCGGGAGCGGGGGCTCCCGCGCCCGGGGGCAATGCGAGGATCGTGCTAACGGGATGGAGAGGATGGGGGAACCGCGTGTCCGGGCGTGCCCCGGGCCGCGCCGGGTCGGGCCCGCGGCTCCCTCGCCACGCCTCCGTGGCTCGTGTTCTGCACCGCCACCTCGGTCCTAAGGGGGGGTACCGGTCGGCGGACCTTTCCCCGGAGGCGGTCATGCGAAGACCGGTCGTCCTGCTGGCGGGCATCCTCCTCGGGTGCTCCGACCCGATCGACACGGCCGCGCTGGACTTCCGCGCGGAGCCGCTCGGAGCGGAGGAGGTGAACGAGTGGTCGGTCGCGCGCCTGGAGAGCGGGGACCACCGGGTCACCGTGCGGAGGGCCGCCGACGCCGCGAGGCGCTGCGAGGACCTCGAAGCCGAGCTCCTCCACGCGGCGGGCTCCCTGACGCTCCGGGTCAGCGACTCCGCCCGCGGGGGCGGGGAGGGGGGAGCGCAGCCGTGCGGCTACACGGCGGTGCTGGATCGGATTCCATCGGGCCAGTACACGCTCCGCGTCGTCCACTCCGACCGCGCGGGCAGGTCGGGCGCGCACGTGGTCCTGAACCAGACACTCCACATCCGCTGAGATCGCCGTGCCGAACCGACCGCAGCCCGCACGCCTCGGGAAGAGCCTGGGACTGTTCGACGTCTTCGCCATCAGCACCGGGGCGATGTTCAGCTCCGGGTTCTTCCTCCTCCCCGGGCTGGCGGCGGCGCAGGCGGGCCCTTCGGTGGTGCTGGCCTACCTGCTGGCGAGCTTCTTCATCCTCCCGGCCATGTTCAGCGTGGCGGAGCTCAGCACGGCCATGCCGCGCGCCGGCGGGGCCTACTACTTCCTGGACCGCAGCCTGGGGCCCATCATGGGCACCATCGGGGGGCTGGGGACCTGGCTCGCGCTGGTGCTCAAGAGCGCCTTCGCGCTGGTGGGGATGGGCGCCTACCTGGCCATCTACGTGGACGTCCCGGTGAAGCCGCTGGCGGTGGCGCTCACCCTGGTCTTCGTAGTCGTCAACATCGCGGGGGCCAAGGAGACCAGCGGGCTGCAGCGCCTCCTGGTGGCCGCGCTCGTGGTGATCCTGGGCTTCTTCATCGTGCAGGGGCTGGTGGAGGTGCTCTCCATCGGGATCGGCACCACCGTCCGGGAGCAGTTCACCCCGTTCCTCCCCTTCGGGGTGACGGGGCTGATCGGCACCATCGGCTTCGTCTTCGTCTCCTACGCGGGGCTCACCAAGGTCGCCAGCGTCTCGGAGGAGGTGCGGGACCCGGAGCGGAACATCCCGCTGGGGATGATGCTCTCGCTGGCCGTGACCACGTTCATCTACGTGGTGGGCGTGTACATCATGGTCGCGGTGCTGAACCCCGCCGAGCTGCGGTCGGACCTGACCCCGGTGGCGACCGCGGCGGAGGCGTTCTTCGACTGGCTCCCCGCGGGGGTGGGGGTGGCCTTGATCGTCATCGCGGCCATCGCGGCGTTCGCCTCGACGGGGAACGCGGGGATCCTCTCGGCATCCCGCTACCCCCTGGCGATGGCCCGCGACCGGCTGGTGTGGGAGGGGTTCCAGCAGGTGGGCCGGTTCGGCACCCCCACGCGCGCGATCGTCGCGACGGGGGCGCTCATGGTGGTGATGATCGTGGGCTTCGACATCGAGGGGATCGCGAAGCTGGCGAGCGCCTTCCAGCTCCTGCTCTTCTCGCTCCTGAGCTTCGCGGTGATCGTCATGCGCGAGAGCCGCATCGAGGGATACGACCCCGGCTACCGCTCCCCGCTCTACCCGTGGATGCAGGTGCTGGGGATCGTCGCCCCGCTCTGGCTGATCGCGGAGATGGGGCACCTGGCGATCCTCTTCACGCTGGCCCTCGTCGCGCTCTGCATCGGCTGGTACCTGTACTACGCGCGCGGGCGGGTGGCGCGGGAGGGGGCCATCCTGCACACCTTCGCCCGCATGGGCGAGAGCCGGCACCAGGGGCTGGAGGTGGAGCTGCGGGGGATCGTCAAGGAGAAGGGGCTCCGCTCGGAGGACCCCTTCGACGAGGTGATGGCGCGGGCCGACGTGCTGGACCTCGCCGACGGGATCCCGTTCCTCGAGGTGGTCCGCAGGGCCTCGGAGCTCCTGTCCCGGCGGTCGGGAGTCCCCGCGGAGCGGCTGGAGCGGGACTTCCTGCGGGAGCGGGAGGCGGAGATGATGCCCGTGGCCCGCGGCGCCGCGCTCCCCCACACCCGCTCGCCGGGCCTGGAGCACCCGGAGGTGGTGCTGGTGCGCTCCCGGGAGGGGATCCAGCTCCACGAGGCCGGCCGGGAAACGGGGGAGCCGGCCGACGGCAGGGTCTTCGCCCTCTTCTTCCTCCTGAGCCCGGAGGGCGAGCCCGGGCAGCACCTCCGGCTGCTCGGCCACCTGGCGACGCACGTGGACGACGACGCGTTCCTGGAGCAGTGGCTGGCGGCGGGGAACGCGGACGAGCTGCGTGGTACGCTGCTCCGCGAGGAGCGCTCGCTCACGCTCCACCTGGAGGCCGGCACGCCGGTCGCGGAGTGGATCGGCAGGCAGGTGCGCGAGCTGGGGCTGCCCCCCGGAACGCTGATCGCGCTGGTCCGGCGCCGTGGACAGAGCTTCGTGCCCCGCGGATCGACCGAGCTGCGGGCCGGCGACCGTCTCACGCTGATCGGCGAGCCCGAGGCGATCCGATCGCTGGCGGAAGGGCGCGGCCCCGGAGCGCCCGGAGCCTGAGAGTACGCCCCTCCCGCGGCGGGTGGAGTGCCGCCGTGGGTCCCGCCCCCGGACCAGACCACGCTGCGGCGCTCGCGGACGGCGCGGCTGGTGGGGCCGTCGCCCAGGGGGACGCGCTCGCCGGGGTACTCGGTCCCCTCGTCGTTCAGCACGGCCAGGCGCCCGGCCCGGCGCGCCCGGTCGGCCGAGACGGACTCCAGCGCGCGGTTGGCGGCGAGCAGGCTGCGGGCGGTGGCCTCGCGCGTGCGCGCGTACGCCAGCGAGAGGAGGAGGGTGATCGCCAGCACCGTCAGGTGCACCGCCGCCCCCACCCCGTCGCGGTGCCCGGCCGGCACCAGGTCCGGGAAGGCGAAGCCGCGCAGCTCCAGCACCCAGAGCCCCGCCACGCACGTCAGCAGCGCCGCCCCCCACCCCGCCGCGCCCCGCACTCCCAGCGGGAGCGCCACCGCCACCAGGAGGGCGAACACCCACACACCGCGCGTGCCGTCGATCCCCCCCGTGACCCAGACCACCCCCAGCACGGTCGCCAGCGCGATCCCCACCGCCAGGTGGGCGGCGGGCCCCGTCCCCAGCCGGCGCCGGGCGGCGTAGGCCCCGGCCAGCGCCGCCGCCGCGCCCGCCAGCCAGCCAGGCGCCGATCTCCGGGACCCCCGAGAGGAGCCAGACCCCGGTCCAGGCCAGCGACGCCCCCGCGCCCACGGCCACGAAGCGGCGGAATGTCTCCTCGGCGGGGTCGCGCGCGGGCGGCCGGGAGGCGGCGGAGTGGTCGCTCATGGAGTGGGATCGGCGGAGTTCGCCGTCACCATTTTGAGGCGAACCATGCCCCGGAATGGTGAACGGTGTTTCACATTATTGGTGCAGAAATCACCCTCAAGAGAGCACCGCGGCGGGCGCCGCGCAACCTCGCCCGGGTCCCGCCGACCCGCACCGGGCGGCGGGCCGCGCCATCCAAAGATTTCGTGCGATTGTACTTACGCTCCCTCCCCCCGGACGCCTCCCGGCCCCGCCGGCGTCCGCCACGGCGGCGCGCGGCTCCCGGACCCCCGCTTGCCTTCTCCATGGCCGGTCGACACGAACGCCTGAACCGAACGCCGATCACGGGAGGAAGCGATGAAGAGGTGGATCGCCCTGACGCTGTGCGCGCTGACCACGGCCGCCTGCCAGGACCGCGGGGCGGGGACGCCCACCGCGCCGGAGGAGGGTGCGGCCGGCCTGCTCGGAGTCGTCGGCGCGCCGCTGGACCCGGTGCTCACCGCGGCGCTGAACCTGGCCTCGCCCACCGACCGGCTGGAGGTGATCGTCAACTTCGACGAGACGCTGACCACCGGCCCGCTGCTGGGCGACGCCGTCCTGGCGACGGGCGCGGGCATCGTACGCTTCAAGCACCTCCCGGTGGTCGCCGCGGTGGCCACCCCGGCGCAGCTGGCCGCCATCCGCGTCCTCCCGGGGGTGCGGTCGCTGTACGCGAACCGCCAGCTCCGCTACCACCTGCGCGAGGCGGTGCAGAGCGCCTCCGTAGACCAGGTGTGGGCGCAGGGCTACACCGGCAAGGGCGTGGGGATCGCCATCCTGGACAGCGGCGTGGACGGCGTCTACCACCCGGGGCTGGCCTACGGGACCAAGACGGTGCAGAACGTCAAGGCGCTGGCGGACATGCGGGAGCTGGTCACGTTCGATTCCAGCACCCCCGCCGTGGGCGCGAAGCTGTGGGTGGAGAACGTCCCCAACAGCGAGACCTCCATCGGGCACGGGACGCACGTGGCGGGGATCGCGGCGGGGAGCGGCGACGGCTCGGCGGCGGGGATCTACCGCGGCGTGGCGCCGGGGGCGCACGTGGTGGGGATCGGCGCGGGCGACGTGCTCTTCGTCTTCTGGACCCTGGCGGGCTTCGACTACATCCTGGAGAACCACCAGAAGTACAACATCCAGGTGGTGAACAACTCCTGGGGGATCGAGGGCGCCTACGACCCCGAGGACCCGGTCGTCCGGGCTTCCCGGAAGCTTTACGACGCCGGGATCGCGGTGGTCTTTTCCGCCGGGAACAGCGGGCCGGGCGAGAACACCCTGAACCCCTACAGCGCCGCCCCCTGGGTGCTGAGCGTCGCCGCCGGGTGCAAGCTGTACGTGGCCGACCCCACCAACTCGGTCGCCCTCTGCGAGGACGAGAGCAACGCGGGCCGCGCGCCCGTGCTGGCCTACTTCTCCTCGCGGGGCATCCCCGGCGACCCGCTGGTGCACCCGGACATCACCGCTCCCGGCGCCAACGTGGTCTCCGCGCGGGCCGCGCTCGGGCTGGTGATGAACGGCTCCGACCTGCCGAGCGACGCCACCGAGTGCCAGATCAGCCTGCAGCACTTCGACCAGTACACCTGCGCCTCCGGCACCTCCATGTCCGCGCCGGTGGTCACCGGGGTCATCGCGCTGATGGAGGAGGCCAGCCGCGGGCGGCTGACCCCTGAGCAGGCGTACCGCCACCTGCTGCGCACCGCGCGGCCGCTCCCCGGCTACGCCGAGTGGGAGGTGGGCGCCGGCTTCGTGGACGCCGCCGCCGCGGTGAAGGCCGTGCGGCGCTGAGGGCAGGTACGGGACGAGCCGGCCGCCGCCCGTGCCGGGCTGCGGCCCATCCACCGAACGACAACGGGGAACGACCACCGATGAAGCGCATCCTCCTCACGACCGCCTGCGCCCTGGGGCTCGCCGCCTGCCAGGACGCGCCCACCGCCGTCCCGGGAGCCGCCGGCTCCACGGCCTCCACCGCCGCCGCCGTCATCGACCCGGACCTCACCGGGCTGCTGGCCGCGGCGGCTCCCACCGACCGGCTGATCGTGCTGGTCAACTTCGACGAGTCGCATACCTCCACCCCGGCGGTCTCCCGAGCGGTGCGGCGTCTGGGTGCCGGGGTGGTGGAGTTCCGGCACCTCTCGATGCTCGCCGCCCTCGCCACCCCGGCGCAGGTGCGGGAGGCCGCCGCCCTCCCCGGCGTGCAGGGCGTCTACGCCAACGGCCTGGACCGGCTGCACGTGCGCGAGACCGTGCAGAGCATCCGGGCGGACCGGGTGTGGGCCTCCGGGTTCACCGGGAAGGGGGTCGGCGTCGCCATCCTGGACAGCGGCGTCAACGGGCTGAACCCCGACGTGGCCTACCCGGGCAAGACGGTGCAGAACGTCAAGTTCACCCTGCGGGCCGAGGACTTCACCGAGGACACCACCGCGCTGCCGCGCCTCGGCGGCGGGCTGTTCGTGGAGAACCTCCACAACACCGACAACACCAGCGGGCACGGGACGCACGTGGCGGGGATCGCCGCCGGTTCGGGCGCGTCCACGAACGGCGCGTACCGCGGCGTGGCGCCCGGCGCCCACCTCGTCGGGCTCAGCGCGGGCGAGGGGCTCAGCATCCTCAACAGCTCGGTGCTCCAGGCGGTGGACTGGCTGCTGGAGAACGGGGCGAAGTACAACGTGCGCGTGGTCAACAACTCCTGGGGCTCCAACGGCGTCTACGACCCGGCGGACCCCATCCACGAGGCCATGAAGGAGCTGCACGACGCGGGGATCACGGTGGTCTTCTCGGCGGGGAACGAGGGGCCGGGCGAGAACACGCTGAACCGGCGCTCCGTGGCGCCCTGGGTGATCTCGGTGGCGGCGGGGTGCAAGCTGTGGGTGCAGGACCCCACCAACTCGGCCTCGCAGTGCGCGGACGCGGCCGGGCGCGACCCGGTGCTGGCGGGCTTCTCGTCGCGCGGCATCCCGGGCGACCCGCTCTACCACCCGGACGTCACCGCGCCGGGGGTGCGCATCGTCTCCACGCGGGCCTTCACGGGTGCGGTGCCGCTCCTGGGCGCCACCTCGGACGCCAACGTCTGCAACATCGGCATCCAGAACCTCGCCAACTACACCTGCATGTCGGGGACGTCCATGTCGTCGCCCGCGGTGGCCGGGGTGGTGGCGCTGATGCAGGAGGCCGCGGGCGGGCGACTCACCCCCGACCAGGTGCTGCAGCTGCTCACGAGCACGGCGCGGCCGCTCCCCGGGTACGCGGAGTGGGAGGTGGGAGCCGGGTTCGTGGACGCGATGGCCGCGGTGGACGCGGCGCGGCGGTTGAAGTGAGGATGGCGTCCAGGTAGGGGGCCGCTCCGGAGCCCGGCGGAACCTGCCCCGCCGGTCTCCTGCGCGGGCTGCGGGAGCCCCACGGAACTACTGTGGGTCTCCCTTCGCCGGGGGGAGCCTCGCCAAACGGCCGGCGAGTCTCCCCCCGTACTGATTGCGGGGGGTACTGCGGAACGGCGACCGCGAACGGCAGCGAGTCGTCGGCCTCCTTCCCGCTTCCGCTTGTC
>DATABU010000760.1:0-4215 GCA_036259415.1 Longimicrobiaceae bacterium | reverse complement strand
ACCACGCAGACGCGGATGGTCTGCATGGCGGGCGCGGCCGGGGGCACCGGTGGAGGCGGGGCGGCCACCGGCGGCGGCGGGACCGCCACCGGCTCTCCGCCGCCGAACCGGCCGAACGCGGCCTTGATCCCCAGCACCAGGCGGGGGGTCACCGCGTATCGGTCGTCGGCCACCCGCACGGTGGTCCCGGTGGGGACGCGCACCGGCGGCACGAAGTCGTCGCCCGTGTGGACCGGCGAGTCGTAGACGTGGGCCGCGGCCTCGAAGAAGAGCCCGAGGCTGGCGGAGAGCGACACCACGTCCCCCCCGATCCCCACCACGCCCTGCCCCACCGAGGCGAACTCCGGGTCGTAGGTGAGGCACGCGCCCGCGGCCAGCAGCCGCGGCTGGCACCCGCCCTGCTCGCCCGCGAGGTCGCTGGTCAGCCCGCCGCCGCCCACCCAGCCGTACAGGTTGCTGCTGAGCGACGAGAGCAGGGGGAGCCACGGGAGACGGACGACCAGGCTCAGGTCGTAGAGATAGCTGTTGAGCGCGTAGCCGCCGTCGTCGCCGCCGTCGCCGGGAGTGCCGTCGCCCTCTGGGAGGTCGGAGGGCATGTACGCGCCGTGCAGCCGCACGCCGAAGTACGGCGTGGCCCAGTAGGTGGCGTTGGCGCCGAAGACCGGCGCGAAGCCGATGGCATGGCTCTCCTCGTCGCCCGTCTCCGTGAAGGCGCCGTCCGCCACCGTCCCGGCGCGGCTGCTGAACCAGGGCGTGGAGTAGGCCCCGCCCCCGTAGATCCCCAGGTCGAAGCGGCTCGCCCTCCTCGCGTCCTGCGCTCCCGCGTCGCCTCCCCACCCCACCACCAGTGCCACGGCGGCGGACGTCAGCAATCGTCTCATCCCTTGCCTCTCCGCGAACCAGGTGAACGTGAACGGCACACCAGCCGCCGGGACCCGCGGGCGCGGAACCCCTTCACCGTGGCTATACGACGGGAGAGTGCGGACCGGATCTGTCGGGGTGGAGACCCGGCCGCTGACCCCTCCTCTTGACATCGATAGGAGGGGGGTGCACCTTTCCTCTCGACAGCGACAGAACCCCCTCCCGGAGCCCGCCGTGGCCGCTCGCAACCAGACCGACGCCCTGCGGGGCTCGCTCGACCTGCTGGTCCTGAAGACCCTCTCGCTGGAGCCCATGCACGGCTGGGGGATCAGCCAGCGCGTCCAGCAGGTCTCCGGCGGCGAGCTGGAGGTGAACCAGGGCTCGCTCTACCCCGCCCTGCAGCGGCTGGAGAAGCAGGGGCTCGTCGCCAGCGGCTGGGGGACCACCGAGAACAACCGCCGGGCCCGCTACTACGAGCTCACCCCCGCCGGGCGCCGCGCGCTGGGTGCGGAGGTGGAGAGCTGGCGCCGCTTCGCCGCGGCGCTGGAGCTGGTCCTCCACACCCCCTGACGGCACCCTCCCCCTCCCCACGAGGAACCCTCATGAGATGGACCCACGGGACGCGGGCGCGGCTGCGTCTGCTCTTCCGCCGTACCGCCGAGGAGCGCATGGACGAGGAGATGCGCTTCCACCTGGAGATGGAGACGGAGAAGAACCTGCGCGCGGGGATGGGCCCGGACGAGGCGCGGCGCCGCGCGCTGCTCGACTTCGGCGGGGTGGAGCGGCACCGCGAGGCGATGCGCGACGGGCGGACGCTGTCCTGGCTCGGCGGCGCGTCGCTGGACCTGAAGCTGGGCCTGCGGATGCTCGCCAAGCACCCGGGGCTGACGCTGGTGGGCGTGCTGGGGCTGGCGGTGTCCATCGCGATCGGCGCGGGCGTCTTCAGCGTCCTCCACACGATGTACGACCCGGCGCTGCCGCTGGACGAGGGCGGTCGGGTGGTCGCCGTCCACAACGTGGACGTGGCCGACGGCGGCGGCAGCCGCACCCACCTGCACGACCTGGAGAGCTGGCGCGCCGAGCTGCGCGCGCTGGAGGACGCGGGCGCCTACCGCATCGTGGACCGCAACCTGTTCGGCCCCGACGGCCGGGCCGAGCCGCTGCGCGTGGCGGAGATGACCGCGTCGGGCTTCCGGGTGGCGCGGGTCCCCCCGCTGCTGGGGCGGTACCTGGTGGAGGAGGACGAGCGGGAGGGAGCCTCGCCCGCCGTGGTGATCGGGTACGACGTGTGGCGGACCCGCTTCGCCGGCGACCCCGGGGTGGTGGGCCGCACGCTGCAGCTGGGAACCGAGCGGCACACCGTCGTCGGCGTCATGCCCGAGGGCTTCGCCTTCCCGGTCAACAACCGCGTCTGGACCCCGCTGCGGCTGGACCCGGCGGACTTCGAGCGCGGCGAGGCGCCCCCGGTGGAGGTCTTCGGCCGCCTCGCGCCGGGCGCCACCCTGGAGCGCGCGCAGGCGCAGCTGGAGACGGTGGGGCGGCGGCTGGCCGCGGCGCATCCCGCGGTGTACGAGCACGTCCGCCCCCGCGTCCTCCCGTACACGCGCGCCTTCTCCAGCGCGGAGCCCCCGGCGGAGTACTACGTCTTCCAGTTCATCGCCGGCATGCTGCTGGTGGTGATCGCGGTGAACGTGGCGATCCTGGTCTACGCCCGCACGGCGACCCGGACGGCGGAGATCGCGGTGCGGCTCGCCCTCGGCGCCGGGCGCGGCCGGATCGTGGCGCAGCTCTTCGCCGAGGCGCTCGTGCTCTGCCTGGCGGCGGCGGCCGCGGGGCTGGCGGCCGCGGGGCTCGCCCTGGCGCAGGTGGACGGCTTCGTCTCGCGGGTGATGGGCGAGGCGATCCCGTTCTGGTGGGACTTCGGCCTCTCCCCCACCGCCGTCGCCTACGTGGCGGGGCTCGCGGTGCTGGCGGCCCTGATCGTCGGCGTCGTCCCCGCCCTGAAGGCGACCGGGGGGCAGATCCAGTCCAGCCTCCGCCTGGCCGGCGGCGGCGGGGGGATGCGGATGGGGCGGACGTGGACGGTGCTGATCGTCGCGCAGGTGGCCGTGGCCGTCGCGATCCTGCCGGCCACCGTCGCCCTGGGCTCGAACGAGCTCGCCCGCTCCGGGCTGGGCGGCCCCGGCTACGCGGCGGGCGAGGTCCTCTCGGCGCGGCTGGGGATGGACCGGGAGACGCCCGCGAGCGCCGAGGCCGACGCGTACGACGAGGAGTTCGCCCACCGGCTCGCCGCCCGGCAGGCCGAGCTGGCGAGGCGGCTGGAGGCCGAGCCCGCCGTCACCGCCGTGACCTTCGCCTCGCACGTCCCCGGCGACTGGTCGTGGGACTCGGGCGTCCAGGCCCGGATCGAGGTCGAGGCCCCGCCTTCGGCGGCGGGGGGGGCCATGCACGGCGTGGAGTTCCTGCAGGTGGACCCGGCGCTGTTCGAGGTCTACGGCGTCCCGGTGCTCGCGGGGCGGCTGCTCCACCCCGCCGACCTGACGGGTCCCGCCACCGCCGTGGTCGTGAACCGCAGCCTCGTGCAGCGGGTGTTCGGCGGCGGGGAGGCGCTCGGCCGCCGGTTCCGCTACGCCGGGGTGGAGGGGGGCGAGCAGCCCGGAGGCGTGGAGCGGGGCGGCTGGTACGAGGTCGTCGGCGTGGTGGACGACTTCCCGGCCAAGAAGGGCGTGACCGGGCTGGCCGCGCCGACGCTGTACCACCCGGTCGCGCCGGGGAAGCTGAACCCGGTGAGCCTCCTGGTCCGGGTGCGGGGCGCCGCCCCGGAGACGATCGCCCCGCGGCTCCGCGAGATCACCACGGCGCTCGACCCGGCCCTGCGGCTGTCCAGGGTGGAGTCGGTGGAGCGGCTCCACTGGCAGAGGATGCGCGGGGACCGCGTCCTGACGTTCGCCATCGCGTTCGCGGCGCTGAGCGTGCTCCTCCTCTCGGCGGCCGGCATCCACGCGCTGATGTCCTTCACCGTCGCCCAGCGTCGCAGGGAGATCGGCATCCGCACCGCGCTGGGCGCCCGGCCGCGGCGCATCCTCTGGAGCATCTTCGCGCGGGCGCTGCGGCAGCTTTCGCTGGGCGTCGGGGTCGGGGCCGTGCTGGGGGCCGGACTGGCGTACGGGGAGCTCACGGCCGGGCGGAGCGCGGCGGTGCTGCTCGGGGTGGCGGTGATCGTGCTGGGCGTGGGGCTGCTCGCGACGCTGGGGCCGGCGCGGCGCGGCCTGCGCATCGAGCCGATGGAGGCGCTGCGGGCAGAGGCGTAGAGGGACGGTTGGCGGCGGGATTTGGGCGTGCCCCTCGCTGGCG
>DATABU010000759.1:0-6442 GCA_036259415.1 Longimicrobiaceae bacterium | reverse complement strand
ACCCCGCCCTCGCCGCGCACGCCCTCGGTGATGAGGATCCCCAGCTTGTAGATCCCCGTGGGGTGGAACTGGTAGAACTCCATGTCCTCCAGCGGGATCCCGCGCCGCAGCGCCACCGCCACCCCGTCGCCGGTGTTGGCGTGGGCGTTGGAGGTGATGGACCAGATCCGGCCGTGCCCGCCGGTGGTGAAGTTCACCGCCTTGGCGTGGAAGACGTGCAGGTCGCCGGTGTCGATGTGCCAGGCCACCACCCCGCAGCAGCGCCCGCCCTCGATCAGGACGTCCACCACCTGGAACTCGTCGAAGAAGTCGACCCCGTTCTTGATGCAGTTCTGGTACAGGGTCTGGAGGATCATGTGCCCCGTGCGGTCCGCCGCGTAGCACGAGCGGCGCACCGGGCCCTGCCCGAAGTGGTGCGTGTGCCCGCCGAAGGGGCGCTGCGCGATCTTGCCGTCGTCGGTGCGCGAGAAGGGCAGGCCCATGTGCTCCAGCTCGACGATGACGTCCACCGCCTCGTTGCACATGGTCTCGATGGCGTCCTGGTCGCCCAGGTAGTCCGACCCCTTCACGGTGTCGAACGCGTGCCACTCCGGGTTGTCCTCCTCCAGGTTCGCCAGCGCCGCGCCGATCCCGCCCTGGGCGGCCCCGGTGTGCGAGCGGGTGGGGTACAGCTTGGAGATCACCGCCGTGCGGAGGCCGGGCTGGCGGGAGAGGTAGATCGCGGACATCAGCCCGGCGCCCCCGCCCCCGACCACCAGGGCGTCGTACGTGTGTGTATGGATCATCGGCCGATCACGGTCGCGGGGTCGAAGGTGAGCAGCGCGAACACCGCCACCGCCATCGCACCCAGCACCACGGTGTAGACGACGGACTTGACCGCGAGCTGCCAGCCCGGACGGCGCACGTAGTCCTCGATGGAGTACCGCGCGCCGTTCAGCCCGTGGAGCATCGCGAAGACGACCAGGGCCACGTTGAAGAGGCGCCAGAAGGGGTTGTTCCAGCGCTCGATCACCACCCGCGAGTCCAGGTGCTCCACCCCGATCACCAGGTTCCACCAGACGAGGTGGTACAGCGCCAGGAAGATGAGGAGCAGCCCCGAGATCCGCATGAAGAACCAGGACAACACCTCGAAGTTGCTGCGCTTCCCCCTGGGGCGGAGGTACCCCCCGCCGCCGCGGGCGACGCCGCGCTCCACCACCTGCGCCGGCGCGCTCACAGCGACACCTCCCCGGCGATGGCGGACCCGGCCCCGTGCACGCCCGCGCACGCCGGCGCGTCCGGCGTCTCCATGCAGCGGGCGCGGTGCCGCTCCACCCCCGGCTCCTCGGCCAGACCGAAGATGGGGGCGAGCATCATCCAGGTGACCGGAAGCATGGCGAGCACCACCACCGCCGCCGTCGCCCAGACCAGCTGCCGCTGGCGCTGCATGACGTACGGCCAGAAGTCCTGGACGATGATGCGCGCCCCGTTCACCGCGTGGAAGAGCACCGAGAAGAAGATGAGCAGCTCCGCGAAGCGGAAGAGCCCGGTCTTGTAGCTGTCGAGGAACCAGTCGTACGTGGCCGGGAAGTAGATGACGGTGGCGGTCTCCACCACGTGGATGATGAGGAAGAGGAGGACCCCCAGCCCCGTCGCCCGGTGCAGCATCCACGTCCACATCCCCTCGCGCCCGCGGTAGCTGAGCGAGTTGAAGAGGGACGTGCGTCGTGCGTTGGCCATGATGCAGTCTCCGTGGGAACGAATCGCGCTCTCGCGGCCACGGCGCGCCCCGTGGGGCGCGCCGTGGGCCGGAGCCTCAGACCAGCGCCATCGGCTCGCGGACCGCGTCGGCCGACTTCTCCAGCGCCGCGCGCTCCGCCGCCGTGAGCTCCACCTCGAGGATCCCCTCCAGGCCGTTCCGCCCCAGCTTGCAGGGAACGCCCAGGAAGAGGTCGCTCATCCCGTACTCGCCCTGGAGCCAGGCCGCGCAGGGGAGGATGCGCTTCTTGTCCTTCACGATGGCCTCGGCCATCTGCACCGCGCCCGCGGAGGGCGCATAGTAGGCGGAGCCGGTCTTCAGGTACTTCACGATCTCCGCGCCGCCGTTCCGGGTGCGGTCCACGATCGCGTCCAGCGTGGCCCGGTCCATCAGCTGGGTGACGGGGATGCCGGAGATGGTGGTGTAGGAGATCAGCGGGACCATGGTGTCGCCGTGGCCGCCGAGGACCATCGCCTGGATGTCCTCCACCGACACGTCCAGCGACTCGGCGATGAAGGAGCGGTAGCGGGCCGTGTCCAGCACCCCCGCCATGCCGATGACCCGCTCGCGCGGGAAGCCGCTGGCCTTCATCGCCACGTAGCACATCACGTCCAGCGGGTTGCTGACCATGATGATGATGGCGTCGGGCGAGACGCGGGCGATGTTCTCGCTCACCTGCCGGACGATCCCGGCGTTGGTGGTCAGCAGGTCGTCGCGGCTCATCCCCGGCTTGCGGGCGATGCCGGCGGTGACGATGTAGATCCCCGACCCGGCCGACTCCTCGTAGCCGTTGGTCCCGATCACGCGCGAGTCGAAGCCCTCGATGGGGGCGGACTCCCACTGGTCGAGGCCCTTCCCCTGCGGGATCCCCTCGGCGATGTCGATGAGCACGACCTGGCGCGCGAGCTCCTTCTCGGCGACGCGCTGCGCCGCGGTGGCGCCCACGTTGCCCGCGCCGACGACGGTGATCTTGTCCATGTATCCCGAAAGCTGGAGTGTTTACGCCCGAAAACCCCCGGTCCGGCCTGGGTTGGGCGGCAAATTAGACCGGCGTCCCCCTGGTGTCAACGGAAGGGGACGCCCCGGATACGGATTTGTTTCGGGGAGCACGAAGGGTGCCGCGTGCCCCCCGGAGGGAGGACGAAACGGGAGCCGGAACCGTGACGCGGCGGCTCGCCGGCCGGGCTAGACCCCGCCGGGGAAGCCGGTCTGCCGGAGCGCCTCGTACAGCGCGATCCCCACCGAGGTGGAAAGGTTCAGCGAGCGGGTCACCGGCCGCATGGGGATGCGGAGCGCCCGGCCGGCGTGGGCGGCCACCAGCTCGGGCGGGAGGCCGCGCGACTCCGGCCCGAAGAGGAGCACGTCGCCCGGGGCGAAGTCCGCCTCCCAGAGGCCGCGCTCGGCGCGGGTGGTGAACGCCCACACGCGCCGCCCCTCCACCTCCGCAGCGAAGTCGTCCCAGCCCACGTGCACGCGGTAGTCCACGTGCTGCCAGTAGTCCATCAGCGCCCGCTTCGCCTTGGGGTGGGTGAAGGAGAAGCCCAGCCTGCCGATGAGGTGCAGCGGCGCCCCCGCGGCCCCGCAGGTGCGCGCCACGGCGCCGGCGTTCCCGGGGATCTCCGGCTCGTACAGCGCGACGTGGACGGGCTCTGCGGTCATCGGCGGCGCTCGCGGCTCGGGGGGCGCGGATGGCCCCAAGGTGCGCGGCGCCCCCCCGCGCGACAAGCCCTTCCGCCCCTCCTGGATGATTCTACCCATCCGCCGCGCGAGGCCGGGGGTTATATTCCCTCCCGTTCCCGACATTTCCCGCGGCACCCGAATACCGGCCTGCAATGCAGCGCATCCTACTCGTCGAAGACAACGCCGACCTCGCGGACGGCCTCCAGCGCAACCTGGAGGTCGAGGGCTACGACGTGCGCATCGCCCACCGCGCGGCCGAGGCGCTCGCCCTGGCGGCCCAGGAGGAGTACGACCTGGTCGTGCTGGACCTGGGGCTCCCCGACATGGACGGCTTCCACGTGCTGCGCCAGCTCCGCGCCCGCGGCTCGCTCACGCCGGTGCTGATCCTCTCCGCGCGCGGGCTGGAGACCGACAAGGTGGAGGGGTTCCGGCTGGGCGCCGACGACTACGTCACCAAGCCCTTCGGGGTGATGGAGCTGCTCGCGCGGGTGTCGGCGCTCCTGCGGCGGGTCAGGGCCATGGCGGGGGCGGGCGGCGCCGCGGCCGAGGCGCCGGCCGACCTGAGCGACGAGGTGCTGCGGGAGCGCTACGCCCTCACCAACCGGCAGATCGCCGTGGCGCGCCTGCTGGGCGAGGGGTGCACCAACACCGAGATCGCGGAGCGGCTCTGCGTCAGCGCCTTCACGGCGCGCAACCACACCGAGCAGGTGCTCGCCAAGCTCGGCGTCTCCACGCGGGCGCGGGTGGGCGCGGTCCTGCGCGGGCGCGCGTAGACGGTGGTGTCCCCAGGCCCGCGCCGGACCGCGCGGCGCTTCCCCAACTGGCGCTTCGCCTTCGTCTCCGCCTCGCTGGTGGGGACCATGGTGCTGGCCGCCGGCGCCGCGTGGGGGCTCCACCGCTCCTGGCGCGAGCACGAGCGCTCCGTGGACGCGGCGCTCCACGAGTACGTGCGCTACGCCGCGCGGACCTTCGGCGAGGAGGTGATCCACGCCTCCGGCGAGATCCGCCTGCGCGCCCTGGCCGCGGTGCTGGGGACGCCCGCTCCCGGCCCCGCCGCGGCCATGCCGCTCCCCGAGTTCGCGGCGCGCGCCGGAGCCGCGCTGGACGACGCCGGGCTCCGTCCCGACCCCTGGCGCGGCTACTTCCGCCTGGACCCGCGCGACGGGAGCATGCAGTCCGCCGGCGCGGCCGCGCGCCCCGAGGTGGCGCGCCAGCTCTCCGCGGCGGTGGCCGCGCGGCTCCCCGGCCTCCGGCGCGCGAACGAGCCCGCGGTCGCCCGCCTCGTCGTGGCCGGCGAGCCGGTCACCGTGACCTTCGCGCGGCAGCTCACCCCCTCCGGCGAGACCGCCGCCGTGCTGGGCACCACCACCTCGCGCTCCTTGGCGATCGCGACCATCGCCGGGCGGGCGCACCGGCGCGTCCCCCTCCTGCCGCCCTCCTTCATCTCCCCGGACTGGCGCTACGGGCGGGGCGACGCGCGCAGCGACTCGTCGGTGTCCGTGGCGATGCTGGACCACCAGGGGCGCGTCCTCTACCGCTCGCCCCGGCAGTTCTCCTCCCGCGTGCGCGGCGCGTTCGTCTTCAACACCGCGCCCGGCGGCTTCGTGGTCCACGCCGCGCTGGAGCCCGGGCTGGTGGAGAGCATCCTCCGCGAGCACCGCCGCGACGGGCGGCGGCGCCTGGACCTCCTCCTCCCGCTGCTCTCCATCCTCCTGGCCGCGAGCGCCTTCGCGCACCTGTCGCGCGAGCGGGAGCTGGTCCGCGCGAGGCGCGACTTCGTGGCCGCGGTGTCGCACGAGCTTCGCACCCCGCTGGCTCAGATCCGCATGTTCAGCGAGACGCTGCTGCTGGGGCGCGAGCGCTCGGCGGAGGAGCGGGGGCGCTGGCTGGGGGTGATCCACCGCGAGTCGCGCCGCCTGGGCGACCTGGTGGAGAACGTGATCCTCTTCTCCAACCTGGAGGGCCCGGGGCTGCGGCTCGGCCGCGAGCCGACCGACCTGGAGGAGCTGCTGGAGGAGGTGGTGGAGGCGTACACGCCCTTCGCCGGGGCCCGCGGCGCGCGGCTGGTGACCGACGTCTGGACCGACGCCCGCGCCGACGTGGACCCCAAGACCATCCGCCAGGTGGTGGTGAACCTGCTCGACAACGCGCTCAAGTACGGTCCCCGCGGCCAGACGGTGGCGCTGGGGCTGCACCCCGGAGGACCCGGGCGCCTGCTGCTGTCGGTGACGGACGGCGGGCCGGGGGTCGCCGAGACGGACCGGGAGCGGGTCTGGGAGCCGTTCGTGCGGCTTGAGGACGACGGGACGACGCCCGGCAGCGGGCTGGGGCTGGCCGTGGTGCGCAGCATCGTGGCGCTGCACGGGGGCACGGTGCGGGTGGAGGACGCGCCGGGGGGTGGGGCGCGCTTCGTGGCGGAGCTGCCGGCCGTGGTTCCAGCGCCGGTCGAGGGCGGGGTCGTGGCGAGTACGGTGGCGGCTTCGGGACGGAACGGCTGAACTGCACGGGTGGGGCGTGCCCCTCGCTGGCGCTCGGGTCGGGCTGCGCGCTGCGTAGGGCAGCAAACTACGCTGCCCGACGCAGGCGCCCAGCCGGGGGCACGCTGTTGCAGTTCCTGGGGAGCAGACCGGGAGGAGGTGGGGTGCTCCCGGAGGAAACGACTTGTGTCCGAGCGAAGCGAGTTTGGCGTTTCCGGAGGGAGCGCCCCGCCGACGACCCCGGCCACCGAAGCCCGCCGCAGCGCCTCCCCTCCCCGCAAGAGGGGCCGGGGAAGGGGGTCTCAGCCGCCCGCCAGGGGCGGTTCGTCCAGGCCCTCCCGCACCATCCGCATCAGCGTCTCCCGGTCGTTCAGCGACGGGTCCTCGGTGACGCGCTCCAGCAGGTCGCGCAGCACCTCGCCGTAGAGCCGGCCGGGCGGGATGCCCAGCTCGCGCAGCTCCGCGCCGCCGATCGCCAGCTCGGCGATGGCCGCGGGAGCGTGCTCGCGCAGGGTCCGGCGGGCGGCGGCGAGGCGGGCGCGGTCGA
>DATABU010000758.1:0-1625 GCA_036259415.1 Longimicrobiaceae bacterium | reverse complement strand
CACGCGGGTGCTGGGCGTCCCCGTCCCGCTGCACCGCGACTTCGAGGAGGTGAACCTCCGCTTCTACGTGCGGCGGCGCGGGCCGGAGGGGTGGAGGCGCGGGGTGGTGTTCGTGCGCGAGATCGTGCCGCGGTGGGCCATCGCCACCGTGGCGCGGGTGGTGTACAACGAGCAGTACGCCGCGCTGCCCATGCGCCACCGCATCGGCCCGTTCGCGGGCGGGCGCGAGGTGGAGTACGGGTGGCGGTGGCGGGGGAGGTGGAACGGGCTGCGCGCGGTGACCGTGGGCGGGCCCCGGCCGCTGGTCCCCGGGTCGGAGGAGGAGTTCGTCACCGAGCACTACTGGGGCTACACCGCCCGGAGCCGCGGACCGTCCGCGGAGTACCGGGTGGAGCACCCCGCCTGGCGCACCTGGCGTGTGTCCGAGGCCGCCCTGGACTGCGACGTGGCGACGCTGTACGGGCCGGCGTTCGTGGAGGCGCTCTCCGCCCCGCCGCGCTCCGCCTTCGTCGCGGAGGGCTCGCCGGTCCGGGTGCTGGCCGGCGCCCGGCTGTAGCGTCGCGCCGCCCCGGCGGGCTGAGCGCCCCCGGGGCCGCGCGCCGCAAGGTCAGCCGTCCGTGCCGCGGCCGGTCCGCTCCTGCAGCTCGTCGATCCGCTTGGATGCCTCGGCCTTGGTGAGGCCGTCGTCCACCTGCTCCCCCGCCTCCCCGGCGAGCGTGTGCAGGTAGGAGCGCTGCGCTCCGGTCATGGGCTCGTCGCCCGTGGTCCAGTCGTCCGGGTCCTTGACCGTGTTGCTCTGCTCGGCCTGGTTCTGGGTGCGCTTGTCGGTCATCGCGAGTGCTTCCTTCCCGTGTTTTCGGATTGATCGTAAGCCCTTCGGGCGCACACGCTTATAGCAGGATCCATACCAAACATTTCCCGAAGGTCGTTGCGGCGCTCACCCGCATGCGCCAATCTTCAGGGCCCTGGCGGCCCGTCCGATCCGCCTCACGCAACAACGTTCCGGAGAGATCAGATGAAGCGAATCGTCATCGCGGCCGCCGGCCTGCTGCTAGCGGGCTGCGCGGCATCGGGGACCACGCCCCCCGCGGGGACCGCGGGCACCGTCCCGACCACCACCACCATCTCGGGCGCCACGGACCCGGGGAGCGGCGGCATCGGCGGCCTGAGCACCAGCATCGAGTCGTACCGCAGCGCGACGGGGGCCGTGCACACGCTGCCCCTGCCGCCGGAGCGGGTCTGGGAGGTGCTCCCGCAGGTGTACGAGAGCCTGGGGATCCCCGTCACCACGAGCGTTCCGGCGACGCGCACCATCGGCAACCCCGCCGTCCAGTTCAGCCGCACGCTGGCGGGGAAGCGCGGCTCGCAGCTGCTGGACTGCGGGCAGGGGCCGCTCGGCCCCCTGGCGGACAGCTACCGCGTCGACCTTTCGGTGCTCACCCTGCTGGAGCCCGCTCCCGGCGGGGGGACCCGGGTGGAGAACCGGGTGAACGCCACCGCCACCAACCGCGGCGCCAGCGGCGCGCCGGTCACGTGCGGGTCCACGGGGGCGCTGGAGGCCCAGGTGATCCAGAAGATCCAGGAGCTGGCGAGGTCCTGACCGGGTGCGGCCGCCCCGGTCGGGG
>DATABU010000757.1:0-4897 GCA_036259415.1 Longimicrobiaceae bacterium | reverse complement strand
CCGTCGTCTGCGGCCCGGCTCTCGCGGCCTCGCGGGCGGTCGGCGGACCGATGAATCGACGGGGAGGTGAGACGTGGCGGACGACGAGGTGCGGATGGACGGCAGGGTGTGCGTGGTCACCGGCGCCAGCGCCGGGATCGGCAGGGCGACGGCGCTGGGGCTGGCGCGGATGGGCGCGCGGGTGGCGATGGTGGCCCGCAGCCGCGAGCGGGGCGAAGCGGCGCGGGCCGCGGTCGCGCGGGAGTCCGGGAGCGACGCGGTGGAGCTGTTCCTGGCGGACCTGTCGTCGCAGGGGGAGGTGCGGCGGCTCGCCGCGGAGCTCCGGGAGCGCTTCGGCCGGCTGGACGTGTTGGTGAACAACGCGGCGGTCTACGCGCGGGAACGGACGCTGACCGTGGACGGGATCGAGCTTCAGCTCGCCGTCAACCACCTCGCGCCCTTCCTGCTCACGAACCAGCTGCTGGACCTGCTGGAGCGGAGCGCGCCGGCGCGGGTGGTGACGGTGAGCTCGGAGGCGCACCGGGCCGTGCCGCTGGAGTGGGACAACCTCCAGGGGGAGCGGCGCTACCGGGGGCTGCGCGCCTACTGCACCGCCAAGCTGGCGAACCTGCTCTTCACGCGGGAGCTGGCCCGGCGCCTGGAGGGCACGCGGGTCACGGCGAACGCGGCTCACCCCGGCGTGGTGGGCACGGAGCTGCTCTTCGGCGGCTGGGGTCCGCTGCGGCTCCTCCGGGGCTTCCTGCGCACGCCGGAGGAGGGCGCGCGCGTCGTGCTGCACCTGGCCGCGTCCCCCGAGGTGGAGGGGGTCACCGGCCGGTACTTCCGCGACGCGCGCGAGATCCGCCCCTCCGCCGCCGCGCTGGACGACGGCAACGCCCGGCGGCTCTGGCGCGTGAGCGAGGAGCTGACCGGGCTCGCCGCGTCGTGAGCCCCGGCGTCAGAAGACGTAGCCGAGGAGCCAGAAAAGGACGATGAAGATGATGATGGTGCTGAAGCACCCGCCGCCGAGCTTCTTTGCTCCCCAGCCCGCGAGCAGGGTGCGGATGAGACCGCGCATGGGACTCTCTCTCGTGAGGATGATGGTCGCGCCGTGTGCTCCCGCGGAGTGCACGGCGTGTGCCGCCTGCGCCGCCGGGGTGCAGCCCCGGGGCTGCACTGTCGCCGCCCGGCTGCGGGGCGGGGCGACCTCCTCGAACTGTAAGTATATGTAATAGTGCAGTTTGCGATTCTCCGAGCCCGGGTCCTCCGGTTGCCCTGTCCAGGTGCGTGCAGGACACCTCACCCAGACACAACCGGAGGCGGAGATGAACAGGCAAGGGATTCGGATCGCGATGGCGGCGGCGGTGATCGCCGGGGGCGCGGCGCCGCTGGCAGCACAGGGCGGCACGGCGGCGGACGCGGCGCTCGCGGCGTGTTCGGCGGCGGTGAAGGCGAAGGACGAGGGCGAGGCGAGGACGCAGGCGGACCGGGCGGCGCGGCTCTTCCGGGAGCGGATCGCCGCGTCGCGGACGGACGCCGACGCCCGCGTGGGGCTGGCGCGGACCATCAGCGAGTGCCGCATCCCCCTCGCCAACTTCATGCAGGCGGGGCAGCTCGTGGGCGAGTCCAGCGAGCTGCTGGAGGAGGCGCTGGCGATCGACTCCACCCACTGGGCGGCGCGCTACGTCCTGGCGATGAACCACTACCACACGCCGGCCTTCCTGGGGCGCACGGGGGACGCGGTCCGCGAATTCGAGCGCCTGATCGCGCAGCAGGGCGAGCGCGGCGACCCGCCCGTGTTCGCGCAGCCGTACCTCCGCCTGGGCGACCTGTACCTCCGCGCGCGCCGCCGGGACGACGCGCTCGCCCTGTGGAGGCGCGGCGCCGCGCTCTTCCCCGCGCAGGCGGAAGCCTTCCGCCGGAAGCTGGAGGAGAACGGCGCCGCCACGGCTGCCGCCGCGCCACCGGCCGACTCCGCGGCGGCACCCGTGGAGCAGGCCGCCGCGAGGCCGCAGGCGCCGCCGGTCGGGCTGGAGGGGCTGGTGGTGCGCGCCTCCGGGATCCGCATGGACGAGCGGCAGGGCGGCACCTCGCTCCGCAAGCTGGACGTGCTCACCACCCCCGGGGGAACGGCGGACGTGATGCAGGCGTTCCAGACCGTGCCGGGCGCCACCCGGGCCGGGGAGGGGAGCGACCTGTACGTCCGCGGCGGCGACCCGGCGGAGGCGCCGGTGTTCGTGGACGGCGCGCGCTTCATCTACCCGGGACGCTACGAGTCGCTGAACGGCGGGGTGATGGGCGTGCTGGACTCGAACGTCATCCGCAGCGCCTACTTCTCCAGCGGCGGCTTCTCCGCGCGCTACGGCGACGCGCTCTCCGGGGTGCTGGACGTGGAGACGGAGGGGCGCCCCGCCGGGCGGGTGGCGCAGCTCAACCTCAACACCGTGCAGGCGGGGACCGTGTTCCGCACCCCGCTGGGGGAGCACGGGGGGGCGTGGGGCTCGCTGCGCTACTCGGACGGCTCGCTGATGCTCGCCATGCACGGGCGGAGCGACGAGTTCGCGAGCGTGCCGCGGGCGCTGGAGGGGATGGCGGGGGCGCAGTGGGAGCCGCGCGAGGGGACCGGCGTGCGCGTGGTGGCGCTGCTGGACGGCGACCGCGCTGCGCGCGAGGTGGAGTCGCACGGGCACTCGGGGGCCTTCCGCAGCCGCGGCGCGAACCGGATGCTGGGGGTGAGCGCGCGGACGCTGCGCGCCGACGGGAGCATGGGGATCCGCGCCGGCGTCTCCCTGGCCGAGCGGGAGACCGGGTGGGGCTTCGGAGTCCTGGACCGCACCCGGACCGACGGGGCGCTGCGGGCGCGGCTGGACGGGGAGCTGGCGCTGGGCGTGGGCGGCCGCCTGCGCGCGGGGGTGGAGGCGGCGGCGCTAGACGCCCGCGAGCGGGGCACGGTGCCCACCACCGACCGGCTCGGCGCCGGCTCGCCGGTGCGGGAGCTGGACGGGGAGGCGCGCGAGACGACGCACCTGGGAGTGTACGCCGAGGCGGAGCGGCCGCTGGGGCCGCGCCTCGCGCTGGTGGCCGGCGTGCGCGCCGACCGTCTCCCGGGCGAGGACGCCTGGACGGTGGACCCGCGCCTGGCGCTGGCGCTCGCCACGGGCGACTGGACGCTGCGGCTGGGGGGCGGCGGGTTCCACCAGGGACGCTGGCGCGTGCGCTACCAGGTGCCGGACGCGGGGACGCCGTCCGGGACGCCGACGAGCGCGCGGCATCTGGTCGCCTCCGCGGAGCGGAAGGGGGAGCCCTCGGTGCGGCTGGAGGCGTACGCCAAGCGCTACGGCGGCTACGTGGACGCGGGCGAGGGGCCGCGGATCACGGCCGGGTCGGCGTCGGGCGTGGACGCCATCGTGCGCTGGACGAAACAGGCGCGGCTGAACGGCTGGGTCACCTACTCGTACCTGGACGGCTCCGTGGAGCTGGCGGGCGGCGAGCGGGCGCCGTCGGCGGTCGACGTGACGCACACGCTGACCGGGGTGGCGAAGCTGGCGGTGGGACGGCGCTGGGAGGTGGGGAGCACGCTCCGCTACGGCACCGGGCGGCCCTTCACCCCGGTGGTGGGCACCGAGGCGGACCCGGGACGCGGGGGCGCCCTGCGGCCGGTGTACGGCGCGGTGCACTCGGAGCGGCTCCCCGCGTACGTGCGGCTGGACGGCCGCGTGACCCGCTACGTGACGCTCCCCGGGGGGAGCGGCGTGGTCTACCTGGAGATGCTCAACCTGCTGGACAGGGAGAACTTCGCCGCCTATACCTACGACGCGGCCTACCGGGAGCGGCGCGGCGTGCCCTCCTTCTTCTCCCAGCGCACCCTGGTGCTGGGCACCGGGATCACCCTGCGATGACCGACCCGCTCGCCGCCGGCACCGCCCTCGTGGCGCTGGGCGCCACCTTCATGAGCACGGCGCTCCTCCTCCTCCTGAACCCCCGCAACACGGGGCTGCGCTGGTACGTCCTCTTCTGGACCTGCATCATGGGGTGGCTGGCGTCGCAGGGGTGGGGCTACTCCACGGGGGACTGGGCGGTGGCGCGGCCGGTGATGAACGCCTCGCTGCACTTCGCCCCGGGGCTGTTCATGGCCTTCGCCGTGGTGGACGGGCTGCGGAAGCCGGACGGATGGGGGCTCCTCCCGGTCGCGCTGGCGGCGCTCCTCTACCCGATCGACACCACGTACGAGGGGCGGCCCTGGGCCGACGCCGTCCTCTGGGCCTGGAACATCGTTCCCTGGATCGCCGCCACGGTCATCGTGTGGCGCTCCGGCTTCCGCAGCGTGCGCGGCGACCCGCGGACGCGGCGCATGGCCCGCTGGGTCCTCCTCCCGCTCTTCCTGGCGCTCCCCTTCGCCCTCCTGGGGAGCGCCCTCTCGGAGCGGGGGTTCGGGCTGTACGTGATGCCGCTGCTGATGATCTGGATGCAGCTCTTCGTCTTCGCGGGCGTGGCCTACCTGCGCTTCTACGACATCGAGGTGCGCGCGGCGCGGAGCGGCGAGCTGGCCTCCCGGGCGGCGGAGGGGGAGCGCCTGGCGGTGCTGGGGGAGCTGACGGCCTCGCTGGCGCACGAGATCCGCAACCCGCTCACCGGCGTCCGCTCGCTGGCCCAGCGGCTGGCGGAGGAGGAGATCGACGAGCCGCGGCGCAGGCGCTACGCCGGGGTGATCCTGGAGGAGACGGGGCGGGTGGAGCGGCTGGTCTCCAACCTCCTGGGCGTGGCCCGCCGGGCTCCCCGGACCGCCACCGCGGAGCCGACGCCGCTGGATCCGCTCTTCGGCGACCTGCTCCTGCTGGTGGGCGCGCGCGCGGAGCGGGCCGGCGTCCGCCTGGCCGCCGACGGGGGGCGGCTGGTCGCCCGCGCCCCGCGCGAGACG
>DATABU010000756.1:0-8989 GCA_036259415.1 Longimicrobiaceae bacterium | reverse complement strand
GCTCCGACCGGGTCCTCGCGCCCTCGGGGCGCGGGGCCGCCCCTATGCCTTTCCCGCCACCCTCCCCATCTTCTCCTCCACCGTCTGGAGCATCTCGCGGAAGGACTTGGCGAACTTCTCCACCCCCTCCACCTGGAGCTGCTCCGTCACCGCGTCCAGGTCGATCCCAAGCTCGCGCAGCCCCGCCAGCTCCTCGCGCGCCCGGTCCACCTCCCGGTCCACCGTGCGGCGGGCGACCCCGTGGTCCGCGAACGCCTCCACGGTGGCGAGCGGCATTGTGTTGACGGTGTCGGGCCCGATCAGCTCCTCCACGTAGACCACGTCCCGGTACTCCGGGTTCTTGGTGGAGGTGCTCGCCCAGAGCGGCCGCTGGATCTGCGCGCCGGCCGCCTCCAGCCGCGCCCAGCGGTCGCCGCCGAAGACCTCCCGGAAGCGGGCATACGCCAGCTTGGCGTTGTCGATGGCCGCGCGCCCCATCAGCGAGCGCGCACGCTCCGCGTCGCCGCCGCCCTGCGCGGCCTTCTCCAGCTGCGCGTCCACCGCCGTGTCCACGCGGGAGACGAAGAACGAAGCCACCGAGGCCACCCGCTCCACCGGCCCGCCCGCGTCCACGCGTCGCTCGACGCCGCGCAGGAACGCCTCCATCACCCGCTCGTAGCCCCGCAGGGAGAAGAGCAGCGTCACGTTGACGTTGATCCCCTCCGAGAGGAGCTGCTCGATGGCGGGGAGCCCCGCCTCCGTCCCCGGCACCTTGATCATCAGGTTGGGCCGGTCCACCCACTTCCACAGGCGGCGCGCGTCCTCCAGCGTCCGCTCCGTGTCGTGCGCAAGCTCCGGCGACACCTCCAGCGAGACGAAGCCGTCCCGCCCGCCCGAGGCGTCGTACACGCCCCGGAAGAGGTCCGCGGCGCGCCGGATGTCCGACACCGCCAGCCGCTCGTACGCCGCCTCGCCGCCGATCCCCTCCCCCGCCAGCCGCTCCAGCTCGTCGTCGTAGTCCGTGCTGTCGCCGATGGCCTGCTCGAAGATCGAGGGGTTGGAGGTGACCCCGCGCAGGTCGTGCTCGCGGATCATCCGCTCCAGCTCGCCGTTGTCCAGGATCCCCCGGCGGATGTAGTCCAGCCACACGCTCTGCCCGTGCCCGTGCAGCTCGTGCAGGGGGCTCCGGCCGCCCCGCTCCACCGCGTCCGTCGGGTGCTTGCTGCCCTGCTCCATGGTATCCTCCCGCGCGGCCGTGCCGCTCTGGTGTTCGTGGTTACCCCTCGCCCCCCGCCGCGCTCTCGTCGCCGCCGTGGCGCGTGGGCCCCGCCGCGGCCAGCCCCTCCTCCAGCTCCGGCGACGGCCCCTCCAGCCCGAGCACGCAGCGCGCCTTGGCCGCCACGTTCTGGGCGGAGAAGCCCAGCTCGCTGAAGATGCTCTTCGCCGGGGCCGAGGCGCCGAAGTGGGTGATCCCCACCGTCTCGCCGTCGGCGCCCACCCAGCGGTGCCACCCCACCGGGCTCGCCGCCTCCACCGAGACGCGCGCCCGCACCTCCGGGGGGAGCACCTCGTCGCGGTACTCCCGCGGCTCCCGCGCGAAGAGCGCCCAGCTGGGCATGCTCACCACCCGCGCGCGGATCCCCTCGCCGTGCAGCCGCTCGCGCGCGTCCAGCGCCACGTGCACCTCCGAGCCGCTGGCGATCAGGATCACCTCGGGGCGCCCGCCCTCCGCGTCGGCCAGGACGTAGGCGCCGCGGCGCAGCCCCGTGGCCGCCGCGTACAGGTTGCGGTCCAGGTGCGGCACCGCCTGGCGGGTCAGCGCCAGGAACGCCGGGCCGTCGCGGTGCTCCATGATCCAGCGCCACGCCTCCACCGTCTCGGCGGGGTCCGCAGGGCGCAGGTCCACCAGCCCGGGGATGGCCCGCAGCGCCGGGAGCTGCTCGATGGGCTGGTGGGTGGGACCGTCCTCGCCCAGCCCCACCGAGTCGTGCGTGAAGACGTAGACGGTGGGCTGCTCCATGAGCGCGGCCAGCCGGATGGGCGGGCGCATGTAGTCCGAGAAGATCAGGAAGGTGCCGCCGAAGACGCGGACGCCCCCGTGCAGCGCCATCCCGTTCATCACCGACCCCATGGCGTGCTCACGCACCCCGAAGTGCAGGATGCGCCCCTCGTAGCCGCCCGCCTCGAAGTCCGCCGCGCCCGCGATGTTGGTGTTGTTGGACGGGGCCAGGTCCGCCGAGCCGCCCATCAGCCAGGGCACCTTGGCCGCGATGGCGTTCAGCGCCTTCCCCGAGGCGGCGCGCGTCGCGATGGGCTTCTCCTGCGCGTCCCACACCGGGAGGTCGGCGTCCCACCCCTCCGGGAGCCGCCCCTCCAGCGCCGCGGCCAGCTCCGCCGCCGCGTTGGGGTGCGCGGCCTCGTACGCCGCGCGGCGCCGCTCCCACTCCTCCTGCATCTCCCGGCCGCGCTCCACGGCGCGGCGCATGTGCGCCAGCGCCTCCTCCGGGACGAAGAAGGGCTCGGTGGAGGGCCACCCCAGGTTCTCCTTGGTGCGGACGACCTCCTCCTCGCCGAGCGGCTCGCCGTGCGCCTTCTCGCTCCCCGCCTTGTTGGGCGAGCCGAAGCCGATGATGGTGCGCACCCCGATCATGGAGGGGCGCGGGTCGGCCCTGGCCGCCTCGATGGCCGCGTCGATCGCCTCCAGGTCGTTGCCGTCCTCCACCCGGAGCGTGTGCCAGCCGTACGCCTCGAAGCGCGCCAGCACGTCCTCGGTGAAGGCCAGGTCGGTGTCGCCCTCGATGGTGATGCGGTTGTCGTCCCAGAAGTAGATCAGCTTCCCCAGCTTCAGGTGCCCGGCGAGCGACGCCGCCTCCGCCGCCACCCCCTCCATCAGGTCGCCGTCCGAGCAGATGGCGTAGACGTAGTGGTCCACCACCTCGTGCCCGGGGCGGTTGTAGAGCGCGGCCAGGTGCGCCTCCGCCATCGCCATCCCCACGCCGTTGGCGAACCCCTGCCCCAGCGGCCCGGTGGTGGTCTCCACCCCCGGGGTGAGGCCGTACTCGGGGTGCCCCGGCGTCCGGCTCTCCCACTGGCGGAAGTCGCGCAGGTCGTCCAGGGTCAGCCCGTAGCCGGTGAGGTAGAGCATGGAGTACAGCAGCATGGACGCGTGCCCCGCCGACAGGATGAAGCGGTCGCGGTCGGGCCAGCGGGGGTCGGCCGGGCTGTGGCGCAGGTGCCGCGTCCAGACGGCGTACGCGAGCGGGGCCAGCGCCATGGGCGTCCCCGGGTGGCCGGAGTTGGCCCGCTGCACCGCGTCCATGGAGAGGGTGCGGATGGTGTCGATGCAGAGCTGGTCCAGCGCGCTGCGGTCCGTCGTCGTGGAGGAGGCCATCGGGTCGTCCGGGTTCGCGTTGTGGGTCGGTCAGGGCTCTCCCCCGCCCTTCGGGGCGCCGGGCGCCAGGCGCGCGAGGAGGGCCTCGGCCTGGTCCTGCCGGGCGCGGGCCGCGCGGTAGCGGGCGCGGCTCGCCGGGTCCGGCTCGTGGACCGCCGCGGGAGGCTGAGACGCCGCGGGCTCCAGGAGGAGGCCCAGCCGTTCCAGCGCCACCAGCGCGGCGCCGCGGCTGCTGGCCTCGCGCTCGGCGGCCAGCACCACCCGCCGCCCCAGCACGTCGGCCAGGATGCGCCGCCACGCAGGCGACGCATGCATCGCGCCCCCGCTGGCGACCACCTCGGCGGCGGGGCCCAGTGCGCCCTCCAGCGCCTCCAGCGCCCCCGCGACGTGGTAGGCCGTGGCCTCCAGCCAGGCGCGGAGCACCTCCGCCGGGGTCGTGGCGCGGGTGAGCCCGAGCACGGAGGCGCCCCGCCAGTCCTCCCACCCGGGGGCGCGCTCGCCCAGCAGCGCGGGGAGCACCGTCAGCCCGTGGGCGTCCGGCTCCAGCGCGGCCAGCACGGCCTCCGTCTCCCCGGGCGGGGGGAGGCGCAGCGTCTCGCGCAGCCAGGCGACGCCGTTGCCGCCGTTGGAGAGGGCGCGCCCCATCACCAGCCGCCGGCGGTCCAGGCGGTAGCACCACAGCCCCGGGGGGATGCGCACCGGGTCGCCGGCCCAGAGCGCCCGCACTGCCGCCGAGGTCCCCACCGTGATCCCCACCCGCCCAACGCCCACGGCCCCGCTCCCCAGGCTGGCGCAGGCGCCGTCGCCCAGCGGCGGGAGCCAGGGGACGCCGGCCAGCTCCGGCCAGCGCCGCGCCCACTCCGGCCGCAGCGCGGGGGCCGGCGCGTCCGCGTCCACCAGCGGTGAGAGCTTCGCCTCGGCCACCCCCACGGCGGCCAGCACCTCCGCGTCCCAGGCGCCGGCGTGCAGGTCCAGCAAGCCAGTCCCCGAGGCCATGGACAGCGAGCACCGCCGCGCCCCGAAGAGGCGCAGCTCCAGGTACTCCCCGAACGACATCCAGGAGGCGGCCCGCGGGAAGGTATCACCCGCGGCCCCGCGCAGCCAGAGAAGCTTGCAGACGGGGTAGCTGGGGTGGAAGAAGCACCCGGTGCGCTGGTGCGCGGCGTCCGGGTCGAGCATCTCCCGCAGCCGGAGCGCGGCCGCGGAGGCCCGCACGTCGCCCCAGCCGTACACCGGCGTGAGCGGCGCGCCGTCGGCACCCACCCCCAGCAGCGAGTGCCAGAAGGTGGTCTGCGCCACCGCCGCCACCTCCACGCCCGACTCGCGCACGGCCGCCGCCGCCGCGTCCAGGACGCCGGCAGTGAGCTCCAGCAGCCGGTCGGCCCCCACCTCCATCCCCCCGTCCGGGGTGGCGGTCCACCCGTAGCGCACGCGGGGGACGGGCGCCCCGCCCACCGGGCGCCCCGCCGCGTCGTAGAGGCGGGCGCGCACGGACGAGCTCCCCACGTCCAGCGCCAGCACGCAGGGCCCATGGACGAGGGGGGCGCCCCGGAACCCGGAGCGCCCCCGAACCGGCCCGTCCTTCAACTCCGGCCTACAGCCGGTCGTTGCGCTCGTCGCGGAGCCGGACGTCGCCCTCGCGGTCCACGTCCACCCGCTCGCGGCGCAGGTCGGCCTCCATCGTCCCCGTCTCCTGGACCTCGCGATTCCTCACCACGAGCTCCTCCTGGGAAAGGGTCAGACGCCCCTCGCCCCCTTCAAGGTTCCGGCGCGCGCCGTAGAAGCGGTTGTCGTCGTACAGGTCGTGCCCGTAGAAGTCGCGGTCCGTGTCCGTGGCCGTGGTGGTCGCCGCGGCCGTGTAGCCGGTGTCGAAGCGGCTGCGCACCGTGGACTCGAAGTCGCGGGTGATGGGCCCGTGGGTGTACTCCGGGAGCCCGGCCACGTCCGCGCTCGCCAGCTGGTCCACCATCACCCGGTCGTCGTTCTCGTCCAGCCGGGCGTAGCCGATGGGGATGAGCACGTGCCGGTCGGAAGCGTCGCCCGCGACCAGGTCGTCGTCCAGGTCCACGTCCAGGTAGCGGACCTTCATCGCCGCCGTGTCCACCAGCAGCTGGTCCACCTCGCCGATCTTGCGGCCGTCCGAGGCGACCACGTCCCACCCGCGCACGTCGGGATCGCCATCCGCCACCTTGAAGTCGTCGAGCTGATCGAGCGGTACCACGCGGTCGAGATCGTCATTGGTCATGGGTTCCTCCTCCATCTGAGTTCCTAACTGCCGCCCCCGAGGCGATTTACCTTGTTCGGGGCCCCGGGCGTCAGGGGGAGTAGGGGGTCTGCAACCATCGTTCCAAACCCAAAAGCGGAGGGGCGCGGATCGCTCCGCGCCCCTCCGCCTCCCGCTACCCCTCCCGCGCTACGGCGTGGTGGTGACGGGAGCCTCCACCGTGGTCGGGTCCTCCACCACCGCGCCGTCGTCGTCGTCGTTGAACATGGAGGCGAGGAGCCAGATGAGGAGCGCCAGCACGAGCAGCCCCACGATCCAGGGCCAGATGCTCCGCTGCTTGCGCTCGACGTTGATGTCCGCCATGACCCTTCTCCTTGGCTAGAGTTGAATCGGGGCGGACGGAGCCGCTCCCGCGCCGCCCGATTGCAAGGAGCGCGCCCCGTGCGGCGGCCCCCCCGGTACCGCTCTCGCCGGGTGAGCGGCATCCTCCGTGACCGGAAGGAGGCCGTGCGGCAGAGCTGGCGGAGGGGGGGGGGGACGGCGCGCGAGCGGGGGATCCGCCTGTTGCTGTACCCCGCGCAATACGTGCTCGCCGGCGCGCTGGACCGGGAGATCGCGGCAAGGGGGCCGCCGCCCGGTGACCGAGAACGGTGCCCAAGGTGCACTTCTCCTCGCCGCGGCTGGACACGCGCATCGTGGTCCCGGGAAAGCGCGAGACCGAGGCGCCGCCGCTCCTCTCCCAGCACGCCGACTACGTGCACCCCTGGGAGTTGGCGGGCTTCTTCCGCGAGGCGGGCTGCGCGGAGTTCGACGTGATGCTGGAGGCAAAGATGAAGGACGCCGCGCTGCTGAAGCTGCGCGGCGACCGGGTGAAGTACGGGCTATGGCGAGGCGCCGGAGGGCGCCGGGTTCGGGCTACTCGCGCAGGGAGTCGAGCACCGCCTCGGGGTGTCTGGCAGCGACCCGAAGCAGCGTGCGCGCCGGTCCCTCCGGCCTGCGGCGGCCCTGCTCCCAGTTGCGGAGCGTTCCCACCGAGATCCCCATCAGGGCCGCCATCTTCGGCTGACTGAGGCCGAGCTGCTTCCGCACCTCGGAGACTTCGGGAATCTCCGGCTCCGGGTCGTCGAAGGTGCGCTGCGGCCCCAAATCGCCCCTCAGGATGGCGGCGCCCTGGCGTACGCTCTCCAGCAGCTCCTGGAACAGTTCGTCCTTCATGATGTGCTCCCTTCATTCCGCCGCAGTGACCACGAGAGGGCCTGTGGCCTACGGATATTCCGCTTCGACGAGTGCCCGCAGGACGCGTGTCTGCTCCGGCGTGAGGTCCTCCTGCTCGTTCTTTGCGAAGGCGAAGAGCATCAGGACCACTCCATTCGCCTGCGCCCAGTAGTAGATGACTCTCGCTCCGCCCCGCTTGCCACGGCCCGTACTCCCCCAGCGGACTTTCCTGAGCTTCCCTCCGACCTGGGTTCCGAGCTCCGGGTTGTCCCGAAGCGCGACCTGGAGGTGCCGGTACTCCTCTTCACTCATCACCTTCCCGATTCGGCGGGTGAAGATCGGCGTTTCGACGATCTGCATCAACCGGTGGCTTCCGGGTGGAGTGAGGGGCAGAAACAATATGCGCCATTGGCGCACATACGTCAATGGCGCATATCTAAAACGGCCGCTGCTCGCCGGACGGGGTCAGCCGGCGGCGGCCAGCGGCCCCGGCTTCTCCAGGTACTGCCGGAACACCGCCTTGTCGTGGGCCTTGGCGAACGCCTCCTCCGCGTCCACCTGCCCGGACATCAGCAGCGCCAGGATGGACTGGTCCATCTGCACCATCCCGTCCTTCTTCCCGGTCTGGATCAGCGAGGGGATCTGGAAGGTCTTCCCCTCGCGGATCATGTTGGCGACGGCCGGCGTCCCCACCAGGATCTCGTGCGCCGCCGCCCGCCCCGAGCCCCCCTTCTTGCGCAGGAGCTGCTGCGCCACCACCCCCCGCAGCGACTCGGAGAGCATCGCGCGCACCTGCTCCTGTTGGTCGGCGGGGAAGGTGTCGATGATGCGGTCGATGGTCTTGTGCGCGCTGTTGGTGTGCAGCGTCCCGAAGACCAGGTGACCCGTCTCGGCGGCGGTGAGCCCCAGCGAGATGGTCTCGCGGTCGCGCATCTCCCCCACCAGGATCACGTCCGGGTCCTCGCGCAGCGCCGCCTTCAGCGCCGAGGCGAAGCTCTGCGTGTGCGGCCCCACCTCGCGCTGGTTCACCAGCGCCTTCTTGTTGGGGTGCACGAACTCGATGGGGTCCTCCACGGTGAGGATGTGCTCCGGGCGCGTCTCGTTGATCAGGTCGATCATCGCCGCGAGCGTGGTGGACTTCCCGGAGCCCGTGGGCCCCGTCACCAGCACCAGCCCCTTGTGGAGCCGGGTGAAGCCGCGGATGGCGTCCGGGAGCTTCAGCTCGTCCGCCGAGAGCACCCTGGAGGGGATGGTCCGGAAGACCGCGCCCATCCCCCGGTGCTGCACGAAGGCGTTGCCGCGGAAGCGGGCCGTCCCCGGGATCTCGTAGGCGAAGTCCACGTCGTGGGTGGCCTCGAAGCGCTCCCGCTGGTCGGGCCGCAGGATCTCGAAGACGAGCGTCTGCATGTCCGCCGGCTGCAGGTCGCGGAACTTGACCCGCTGCAGGTGGCCGTGCACCCGCATCAGCGGCGGGCTCCCGCAGCTCAGGTGCAGGTCCGAGCCCCCGTGCTGGACCAGGAGCTTCAGGAACTGGTCAATCTGCGGCATCTGCGGCTTCGTGGCGGGTCCAGAGCAGGACGTCCCCCTCGGGGCGGAGGACGAGTCGGTAGTCGGCGCCGGCGACGCCCCCGGAGCGGGGGGCCGCGACCACCAGCGGCGCGGCGTGGCGCGCCGCGTCCAGGTCGTCGGGGCCGGCCTCGCCCACGTCCAGCGTGAGCGCCTCCAGCGCGAAGGCGTGCAGGGCGGCCAGCGAGCCGCGCAGCGACTCCCCCACGGGGACGGTGACGGTCACCCCGGCGGGCGGCTCGGTGCGGTCGGTGAGGTGCACGACGCGGGGCCGCCGCTCCAGGAGGAGCGCCGGGAGGTCGGGGAGGGCGCGCCGCAGCGCCCCCTCGTCCTCGCCGGACGCCGCCACCAGAACGGGGCCGGCGCGCAGCGCCCGCGCCACCGCCGCGCGCAGCTCCGGGTCCACCCAGCCGGACGCCTGCCACGCGGTGTCCTCGCCGGTCACGCGCGCCGCCCACTCCAGCGCCGCGCCGTCGCCCACCGCGTGGCACTCCGCCGTCCACACCAGCCCGGCCAGGGCGATCCGCGCCTGCCAGCGCCGCACCCCCTGCCCGCCCGAGGGCTCCGGGAAGGGTGTCACCAGCCGGCGCAGCTCCGGGAGCGCCTCGCCGTCC
>DATABU010000755.1:0-4579 GCA_036259415.1 Longimicrobiaceae bacterium | reverse complement strand
GCCCGCGCCCCGCGCGAGACGCTGGCCCAGGTGCTCCTGAACCTGCTGCTGAACGGGGTGGCGGCGTCGCGGGCCGGCGGCACGGTGGAGCTGGCGGCGCGCCGGGCGGGCGAGGTGGTGGAGATCCGGGTCCGCGACGCCGGGCCGGGGGTCCGGGCGGAGGAGCGGGAGCGGATCTGGGAGCCGTTCTACAGCGGCACCGGCGGCACCGGGCTGGGGCTGGCCGTGGTGCGGCGGCTGGCGCGGGAGGAGGGGTGGGCCGTGGAGGTGGGCGACGCCCCGGGTGGCGGGGCGGAGTTCGTGCTGCGGGTGCCGGCCGCCGCGGCCGTCCCCGGCGGGGAAGCGCGAGCGGCGGAAGCGGCGGGGGCGGCGCGCGGATGAGGATCCTGGTGGTGGACGACGAGCGGGCCATCCGCTTCTCGCTGGCGGAGCTGCTGGAGGCGGAGGGGCACGAGGTGAGGGAGGCGGAGCACGCCCCCGCAGCCCTGGCGCTGCTGGAGGACGCGCCCGCGGACCTGGTCCTCTCGGACCTGAGCATGCCCGCCATGGACGGGATGCAGCTCCTGGAGGAGGTCCGGGCGCGCCACCCGGAGACGCTGTTCGTGCTGCTCACCGCCTACGGCGACGAGCGGACGGCGGTGCGCGCCCTGAAGCTGGGCGCCTACGACTACGTCCCCAAGCCGTTCGACAACGAGGAGGTCCGCGCCATCGCCCGGCGCGCGCGGGAGGTGCTGGCGCTGCGCTCCGAGAACCGGCGGCTGCGCGAGGAGCTTGCGGGCGGGGTCCCCGGGCTGATCGGCGCGTCGCAGGCGCTGCGCGAGGTGGCGCGGGTGGTCCGCCGCGTCGCGCCCACCGACGCCACGGTGCTGGTCACCGGGGAGAGCGGCACGGGGAAGGAGGTGGTGGCGCGCGCCTTCCACGAGGGGAGCCGCCGGCGCGGCGGGCCCTTCGTGGCGCTGAACTGCTCCGCGCTCCCCGGCGAGCTGGTGGAGAGCGCGCTCTTCGGCCACGTGCGGGGCGCCTTCACCGGGGCGGACCGGGACCGCGAGGGGACCTTCGAGGCGGCGCACGGGGGGACGCTCTTCCTGGACGAGGTGGGCGACCTGGCCGCCCCCGCGCAGGCCAAGCTGCTGCGGGCGCTGGAGGAGCGCGAGGTGACCCGCGTGGGCTCCAACCGCCCCGTCCCGGTGGACGTGCGCGTGGTGGCCGCCACCAACCGGCTGCTGGAGGAGATGGCCGCCGCGGGGAGCTTCCGCGAGGACCTGCTCTACCGGCTGCGCGTGATCCACCTGCACCTGCCGCCGCTGCGGGAGCGGCGCGACGACGTCCCCGCGCTGGCGGCGCACTTCCTGGCGGAGATGGCGGCGCGCCACGGCCTCCCCGCCCGGCAGCTGGGGGAGCGCGCGCGCCGGGCGCTGCTGGCCTACGACTGGCCGGGGAACGTGCGCGAGCTGCGCAACGCCCTGGAGCGCGCCACCGTGCTCGCAGAGGGGGAGGTGGTGGAGGCGGAGGACCTCCCGCCGCAGGTGGCCGGGGGCTCCGCCGGGCCGCTGCGCCCGACCGACGCGGCGCTGGCCGGCCTCTCCTTCGCCGCGGCGCGGGAGCGGGCCACGGAGGCGTGGGAGCGCGCCTTCCTGGAGGCGGCGCTGGAGCGGCACGGCGGCAACGTGTCCGCCACCGCGCGCGCCCTGGACCTGCACCGCCAGAGCCTGCAGAAGAAGCTCCGCCAGCTGGGGATGGGGCGTGACTAGTCGGCGGCGGTCTCCTCCGCGAGCAGTGCCATGAGAGCGGGCACCCGGGCCAGGTGGGAGGAGGGGATCGGCCCCCAGCGGACCCGCCCCCGGCCGTCCAGCACGTAGTACGCGGGGGTGCCCCACCTGCCCAGCGCCCGGTCCAGCTCCTCCGCGGGGTCCGTGTATACGGGCACGGTGATCCCCCGCTCCTGGAGGTAGCGGCGGAACCCGGGGGTGGGCGCCTCGCTCACGGTGACCACGGCGTGGCCCTCCGCCCGGACCGCCGCGGCCACCCGCTGCAGCAGCGGGACCTGCGCCGCCGACGCGGGGCAGAAGCGGCTCCAGAAGGCGACGAAGGTGGGGCGCCCCGCGGCGACGCCGCGCAGCTCCACGGCCCGGCCGTCCGGGTCCCGGAGGTCGACGTCCCCCGGCAGCCGGCGCGCAACGGCGTCGCTGCGCAGCCGCTCCCGCATCTCGCGGCGGGCGCTCGCCAGGCCCTCGCGCCAGGCGGCCGGGTGATGGTGGGAGCCGAGGAGGACGCGCGCCGAGTCGCGCACCGCGCCGCCCTCCAGGGGGTCCACGGCGGCCAGGGCGAGGGGCCGGACGGCCCCGGCGGTGTCGCCCGACGCCAGCCGCAGCGCGGCGACCTGCCGGAAGAGCGCCGCGTCCCAGCCGATCTCCGTGGCCCGCGCCAGTGTGTCCAGCGCCGCCTCGCGCCGGCCGCTCTCCAGCAGCGCTGCGCCCAGCGAAGCCAGCACCCGCCCCGCCGCCTCCCGCCGCGCCCGCCGCTCCTCCGCCACGCTGCTCTCCAGCGGCCGCACGGCCTCGTCCACGCGCTCCAGCTCGCGCAGGCGGCGGCGCAGCATCGCCATCCCCTCCTCGCGCAGCGCCGGGTGGCGGGCGAGCGCCGCCCCCAGGTACCCGGCGGCGTCGGGGTCGTAGCCGTGCCGGAGGATGCGCCCGGCCCAGCGGCGGATCGTCTCCGGGTCTCCCGTGTGCTCGGCCATCCCGAACGCCACCGGGAGCAGGACCAGGGCGCCGTGCCCCGCACCGGCCCGGCTCCAGAGCGTGTCGAGTCCGGCCAGCGCGCGGTCCGGCCCCCGCGCCGCGACTTCGATGGCCCGCTCCTGGACGCCCCAGAGGCTGTTCGGCGCCTCCCGCAGGAGCCTCTCGCGCCAGTGCCGGTAAAGGGCCGTGTCGCCGGCCTCGTCCGCGAAGCGGACCATGATCCCCAGCTCCGTCTCCGCGTCCAGCCCCGTCCGCGGCCGGAGCCGGCGGTCGAACTCGGCCAGCCGCGCCCGGGCCCGCGCCCGCGCGCTGTCCTCGGCGGGGCCGGCCAGCGACTGCCGCTCGGTGAGGTAGAGGTTGAACCAGGAGACGACGCGGTCGGGGTACAGCGCCGCCGCGCGCCGGGAGTTCTCGTGGGCGTGCTCCCACACCCTCCACAGGTGGTCGAACTCCCGCTGGAGGAGCGCTTCCAGCGCCGGGCGCCCGTCGGGGGCGTGGACGAGCAGCTCCCACAGCCGGCCGCCGTCGCTGTCCACCCGGGCGCCGGCCGTGTCCTCCACGGCGAAGACGGCGTACACGGCGGGCCCGGGGAGGCGGATCCGGCCCTGGAACGTCCCGTCGTCCCGGCGCACCAGCTCGGCCGCCACGGTCTGCCGGCCGAAGCCGGGGACGGGCGGGTCGTCGTGGCGGAGGTAGCGGGCGCGCAGGCGCAGGCGGTCCTCGCCGGCGAGCAGGGAGCCGCTCCGGTAGGTGACGTGGACCACGGCCCCGCGCTGCGGCGCGGCGGGGGCGAACACCAGCTCGGACCGGTTCGCCTCCAGCTCCGCGCCCGGGGAGAGGAGCGGCGCACCGGCCAGCACGGCCGCCACCACCGCCGCGGCGGCCGCCCACCACCGGCGGCGCGCCGGCAGCGGGCGCGGCGGGTCGGCCGCCGGGAGGAGGACCCGCTCCCCGCCCTCCCATCGCTCCAGCACCCGCTCCAGCGACCCCGGCGGGAGCGGAGGCGCGGGGAGGGAGCGCGCCTCCCCGTCCAGCAGGCGGATCCGCGCCACCGCGGCCCGGCAGTCGGGGCAGCTCTCCAGGTGGCGGGCGACCTTCCGGTGCGCCGGTCCGTCCAGGTCGCCGTCCACGAAGAGCGAGAGGCGCCGGAAGCCGGGGTGCGCGAAGCGGGGAGTCATGCGGCGGTCCTCTACGAGAGCAGGTCCTGGAGGGCCTTGCGGGCGCGGAAGAGCCGCACCTTGGAGGCTTCGACGGTGATCCCGGCCATCCGGGCGACCTCCTCGTGGGGGTAGCCCTCGACGACCTTGAGCACGAACACCACCCGGAGCGCTTCGGGGAGGGACCCGATGGCCCGCTCCAGCGCCACGCGGTCCACGGGGGCGTCGCGCACCGCGCCGGGAGCGGCCGCCGCGTCGAGCGCGTCCTCCCTCCGCCTCCTGCGGGTGCGCAGCCGCATCAGCGCCGTGCGTGCCGCGACGCGCTGGATCCACGCCTCCAGCGACCCCCGGCCGGCGTAGCTGCGGAGCGCGCGCGGCAGCCCGAGGAAGACGTCCTGGACCACGTCGTCCGCCTCCGAGGCGGACCGGAGCAGCGCGAAGGCGAGCCTGTGCACTCCGGGAGCGTAGCGCCGGAAGAGCGCCCCGAGCGCATCCGGCGAGCCCCCCACGGCGCGCTCGACCATCTCGGCGTCCCGGGTCTGCTCGGTCACGAGGGTCGTCACGGCTCCTGGACGGCTGCGGGTGGGGGTTCCGGATGTCTGATGCCCGGCCGGGACGAAAGGTTACAGCCCGCCCGCAGGGACCGGAGCGACGACGCCCGCCCCGGAGATCCCGGGGCGG
>DATABU010000754.1:0-16484 GCA_036259415.1 Longimicrobiaceae bacterium | reverse complement strand
CCGGCCAACTTCCTGGACATCGGCGGCTCGTCCAACCCGGAGAAGGTGGTCGCCGCGCTCCGCATCATCACCTCCGACCCCGCGGTGAAGGCGATCCTCTTCAACATCTTCGGCGGGATCACCCGGACCGACGACGTCGCCAACGGGATCGTGACGGCCACGCGGCAGATCGACATCCAGGTCCCCATCGTCATCCGGCTCACCGGGACCAACGAGGAGATCGCCGTGAAGATCCTGGAGGAGGCCGGCTTCAGCGCGATGACCGACATGGACGAGGCGGTGCAGCGGGCCGTCCAACTGGCACAGGGAGAGGGCAAGTGAGCATCTTCATCGACAAGGACACCCGCCTCGTCGTCCAGGGGATCACCGGGCGCGACGGATCGTTCCACGCGAAGCAGATGATCGAGTACGGCACCCAGGTGGTCGCCGGGGTCACGCCGGGGAAGGGCGGGCAGACCTTCGAGGGCCGGGTGCCGATCTTCGACACCGTCGCCGACGCGGTCCGCGAGGGCGGGGCCAACACGGCCTGCATCTTCGTCCCGCCCGCCTTCGCGGCGGACGCCATGTACGAGGCCGCCGACGCCGGGATCGAGTTCATCGTGTGCATCACCGAGGGCGTGCCCGTGCTGGACATGACCCGGGTGCTGCCGTACGTGATGGAGAAGGGCGCCCGCCTGCTGGGCCCCAACTGCCCGGGGCTCCTCTCCGCCGGCAAGAGCAAGGTGGGGATCATCCCCGGCCACATCACCGAGCCCGGCCCGGTCGGCCTGGTCTCCAAGTCGGGGACGCTGACCTACGAGGTGGTCTACAAGCTCAAGGCGGCGGGGATCGGCACCACCACCTGCGTCGGCATCGGCGGCGACCCCATCAACGGCACCAGCTTCATCGACTGCCTGGCCGCCTTCGAGGCCGACCCGGAGACCAAGGCCATCGTCATGCTGGGCGAGATCGGCGGCACCGACGAGCAGGACGCGGCCACCTACGTGAAGGAGAGCGTCACCAAGCCGGTGGTCGGCTTCATCGCCGGGCAGACCGCGCCGCCGGGGCGCCGCATGGGGCACGCCGGAGCGATCATCTCCGGCTCCGCAGGCACCGCCGAGGAGAAGATCGGCGCCTTCCGCGACAACGGGATCGGCGTGGCGCAGCGCCCGGTGGACGTGGTGGGGCTCATCCGGGAGGCCCTCTGAGCGAAACGGGGAAGGGAGGGCGCGAGCTGCGGCTGACGGAGGTCCTCAAGCCGGAGCACGTGCTCGCCCCGCTGGAGGTGGACACCGTCCACGCCGCCGTGGCCGCCCTGGCGGAGCGGCTCCGGGCGACCGGGGCAGTGCTCCAGCCGGAGCGGCTGGAGGCGCTCTTCGCCGAGAACCGCATCCGCGACGTGATCCACGTCGGCGACCGCGTCCTCCTCCCCCACCTCCGCACCGACGCCGTGCCGAACCTGGTGGTGGCGCTGGGGGTGGCGCCGCACCCGCTGCCGGTGGGGCCGCGCGACCCGGCGGGGGTGGCGCAGGTGGTGGTGCTGGTGCTGGCCCCGCCCGCCGCCAACGACCTGTACCTGCGCACCGTGGCGGCGCTGGCGCGGTCGCTCCGCAGCGACGCCACCATCGAGCGGCTCGCCGCCGCCCGCACTCCGAGCGAGGTGCTGGAGATCCCGGAGATCCGCGAGCTCACCATCCAGCCGCGCCTGCTGGTGCGCGACGTGATGACGCCGCGGGTGTACCGGGTCTCCCCGGAGACTCCCGTGCGCGAGCTGCTGGAGATGGCGAGCGCGCACCGGCTGCGCGCCGTCCCCGTGGTGGGGGAGGAGCGCGAGGTGCTGGGGATCGTGACCGACCGCGACCTCCTCCGCCACCTCCTCCCCGGAGCGCTCCGCCCGGGGGACGACGCCAGGGCGGCGCCGGGGTCGCCCGACGAGCTCCGGGTGCGCGACATCATGACGCGCTCCGTGATGTGCATCTCCGAGGACCAGGGGCTGGCGGAGGTCGCCAGCGTCATGGTCAGCAAGGACGTGGAGCGCCTCCCCGTGGTGCACGAGGGGAAGCTCACCGGCTTCCTCACCCGGGGGGACATCCTCCGCAAGCTCTTCGGCTTCCGGATCGTGTGAGCGCTCCCGGACGCCTTCAAACCGAACCCGAGACCAGACCGATGTCACGCACGCTCGCCATCATCAAGCCGGACGCCGTCGCGGCCGGGAACGCCGGGAAGATCATCGCCCACCTGGAGGGCGCCGGCTTCCGCATCGTCGCCATGAAGATGGTGCACCTCGACCGCGAGCAGGCCGGCGAGTTCTACGCCGTGCACCGCGAGCGCCCCTTCTACGGGGAACTGGTGGAGTTCATGACCTCCGGCCCCTCCATCCCCATGGCGCTGGAGGCCGACGACGCGGTCGCGAAGTACCGCGAGACCATCGGCGCCACGGACCCCGCCGAGGCCGCCGAGGGTACCATCCGCCGGCTGTACGCCGAGTCCAAGGGCCGGAACGCCGTGCACGGCTCCGACTCCGACGAGAACGCGGCCACCGAGATCCGCTTCTTCTTCGGCGACGACCTGCCCGGCGCGCGCTGAGCCCGCGCCGGAGCCGCGCAGGCGTGGAGGGGGGACGCGGCCCGGCGCCGCGTCCCCCCCTCGCCTTTCCACCCTTTCCGACCCGACCGTGAGACTCCTCCTCCGCTGGCTCGCCTCGGCCGCCGCAGTCTGGGTCGCCACCCGCGTCGTCCCCGGGATCCGCTACGAGGGCGGCTTCGAGACCCTTCTGGTGGTCGCCCTGATCCTGGGGCTGGTGAACGCGCTGGTCCGCCCGCTGCTGAGCTTCCTCGCCTGCGGCCTGATCGCGCTGACGCTGGGCCTCTTCCTCCTGGTGATCAACGCCGCGATGCTCCTCCTCACCGAGGCGGTCGCCAACGCGGCGGGCTACGCCTTCCGGGTGGACGGGTTCGTCGCCGCGCTCCTCGGCTCGGTGGTGATCTCGGTGGTCTCGTACGTGCTGTCCATGCTCCTCACCGACGACGACTGACCCCGTGGGAGGCGCGAACCCCGTGTGCACCAGCATCCTCGTCCTCGCGGCGCTCGCCCTCCCGTTCGCGGCCGCCGCGTGCGCCGCGCAGGCGGAACCGGCCGCCGAGCGGCTCCCCCTGGAAGTCTTCGCCTACGACCGGACCGCGCCGCTGGAGCTGCGCGAGGGCGCGCCGGTGGCCGCGGGCAGCGTGAGCCACCGTCCGGTGAGCTTCGCCGGCCCGCGGGGTGGGCGGGCCACCGGGGTGCTCGTGGTGCCGGATGGGCCCGGGCCCTTCGCGGGGATCCTGCTCATGCACGGCGCGCCCGGGAGCGCGGAGCGGATGCTCCCCCTCGCCGCGGAGCTCTCGGAGCACGGGGCCGTGGTGCTCGCGCTGGACGCTCCGTTCGCCCGGCGCGGCGGCCCGCCCGTGCGCTTCACCCCGGCCGACAGCGCCGAGCAGGTGCAGCTCGTGGTCGAGCTGCAGCGCGGCGTGGACCTGCTCCTGGCCCGGCCCGACGTGGACCCGGAGCGGCTCGCCTTCGTGGGGCGCAGCTACGGCGGGACCATCGGCGCGCTCCTGGCCGGCGTGGAGAGGCGGCTGAAGACGTACGTGCTGGGCGTGGCGGACGGCGGCCTGGTGGCGCACGTGACCGGCGCGGGGGACGCGGGGCCCCTGGGCGACCTCCCGGCGGAGCGGATGGAGCGCTGGCTCGCCGCCATGCGCCCCATCGAGCCCTCGCGCTTCGTGGGACGCGCCCCGCCCGCCTCCATCCTCTTCCAGTCGGCCCGGAGGGACGAGCTGGTCCGCGCCGCGGACGCGGAGGCGCTCCACCGCGCCGCGCGGCAGCCGTACACCGTCCGCTGGTACGACGCGGGCCACCGCGCGACCCCCGAGGTGATGCGCGACCAGCTGGAATGGCTCCACCGCACCGTGGGCACGCGGCGCCCGGAGTAGCGGAGCGGGAGGTTGAAAACCGGCCGGGGAGGGTCCAGATTGGTGCCCGGCCGGGACGCGGCCCCGCGGCGAGCGCCCGATCCGGCGCGTTTGCTTGACACTGCGCGGGTTTTCGCATAATTTTACGGTTTATGCTGAAACTGAGCCTGAGCGCGGTTTCCCGGGGGGAAGTACGGGTCCGGGACGAGGTCCCGCCGGAACACCCGGTGTGGGAGGGGACGGGGGTGAGCCTCGCGGGGCCGCTGGCGGTGGACCTGACCGCCCGCTCCGTGGGCGAGGGGGTCTTCGTCCGCGGCACCGTCCGCGGCAAGCTCCGGCTCCCGTGCCGCCGCTGCCTGGCGGAGACGGAGCACGACCTGGACGAGACGGTGGACTTCCTCTTCGACGAGCTGGAGGGCGAGGAAGAGGAGGAGATGGGCGGGGAGGTCTACCCTCTCCCGGTGCGGGGCGACGAGCTGGACCTCGCGGACGCGGTCCGCGAGCAGGTCCTGCTGCGCGTCCCGCAGTACGTCGTTTGCCGCGAGGAGTGCCGCGGGCTCTGCCCGCGCTGCGGCGCCGACCTGAACCAGGCGCCGTGCGACTGCGGTCCCGAGGAGGAGGATTCTCCCTGGGGCGCGCTCAGGAAGATCAAGTTCGACTGAACCATAGCCACCCGAGGGGTCCCGATGGCCGTACCCAAGAAGCGCCAGTCCAAGCAGCGCCAGCGCAAGCGCCGCACCCACGTCAAGGCCGCCATGCCGAGCTACGGCAAGTGCCCCCAGTGCGGCGACCCGCACGTCATGCATCGCGTCTGCCCGAACTGCGGCTTCTACCGCAACGAGCAGCGCGTCGAGGTGGAAGAGTTCTAACGCTCGGATCGCCGACAGATGCGGATCGCGCTTGACGCGATGGGCTCCGACCGTGCCCCCTCCGTGGAGATCGAGGGTGCGGTCGGAGCTTTGCGTGAGCTGGACGGAGACTTCCGGGTCGTGCTGGTGGGCGACGAGGCGGCGATCGGGGCGGAGCTGGCGCGCCACCCGGACGTCCCACGCGACCGCATCGACGTCGTGCACGCCCCCGGCCGCATCGAGATGGGCGAGTCGCCGGCGCAGGCGATCCGGCGCAAGCAGGACTCCTCCATCGTGGTCGGCCTCAACCTCCAGAAGCGGGGCGAGGCGGACGCCTTCATCAGCGCCGGCTCCACCGGCGCGGCCATGGCCGGCTCGGTGATGATCCTGGGTGTGCTCCCCGGGGTCGACCGGCCGGCCATCGGCACGGTGCTCCCAACCGCGTCGGGTCACACGCTGATGGTGGACGGCGGCGCCAACGTGGACACCCGGGCCCAGCACCTCCTCCAGTTCGCGCACTTGGGCAGCATCTACGCCCGCGACCTGATGGCGATCGGCGAGCCCCGCGTCGGGCTGCTCAACATCGGCGAGGAGCCGGAGAAGGGCGACGAGCGCGCCGTGGAGGCGCACAGGCTGCTCGCGGCCGCGGAGGGGCTCAACTTCGTGGGGAACATCGAGGGGCGGGACGTCATCCACGGCAGCTGCGACGTCCTGGTCTGCGACGGCTTCGTGGGGAACGTGCTCCTCAAGTTCTACGAGTCGGTCGCCGGCTTCATGCTGGGGATGCTCCGCAAGGAGATGCAGGCCGCCGACGTGGAGCTGGACCTCAGCCGGATGTTCCACACGCTGGACTACACCGAGTACGGCGGCGCGCCCCTCCTGGGGGTGAACGGCGTCACCATCATCTGCCACGGGGGCTCGCCCCCGCGCGCCATCCGCAACGCCATCCGCGTGGCCGCCCAGGCGGTCGAGCGGCACATGGTCTCGCACATCGAGCGCCAGCTCTCCCGCCGGACGGAAGCGCCCCAGGAACCATGAGCGTGCAGAACGGAATGCCCCGCGCCCGGGTGGCCTCCACCGGGCGCTTCAACCCGCCCCGCGTGGTCACGAACGTCGACCTCGAGAAGTCGGTGGACACGTCGGACGAGTGGATCCGGACCCGCACGGGGATCCGCGAGCGCCGCCTGGCCGACGACGGCGTCGGCGCGGCGGACATGGGCGCCGCGGCGGCCCGGGTGGCGATGGAGCGCGCCGGGATCGACGCGAAGGACGTGGACATGATCCTGCTGTCCACCGCCACGCCCGACCGCCTCCTCCCCTCCACCGCCTGCGACGTGCAGGCGCTCCTGGGCGCCTCCAACGCCGGGGCGTACGACTTCGCCACGGCCTGCTCGGGGTTCCTCTACGGGCTCTCGATGGCCGAGGCGCACATCGCCGCCGGGCAGGCCGAGACGGTGCTGGTGATCGCCACCGAGCGGATGAGCTCCATCGTGGACTGGGGCGACCGCTCCACCTGCGTGCTCTTCGGCGACGGCGCCGGCGCGGCCGTGGTCCGCCCCGCCGACGGCGAGCGCGGGATCCTCTCCAGCTTCATGAAGTCGGACGGGACGCTGGCGGAGCTGCTCTACCGCCCCGGCGGCGGCGCCAAGGTCCCCTTCGACCTCGCGATGCTCGACGAGAAGTCGCACCTGGTGAAGATGGCGGGCCCCGAGGTGTTCAAGGCCGCCGTCCGCGCCATGTGCGAGGCCGCCGAGCAGGCGATGCGCCGCGCGGGCGTCACCTCCGACGACATCGACCTGCTGGTCCCCCACCAGGCCAACATCCGCATCATCGAGTCGACCGCGAAGTACGCGGGGATGCCGATGGACAAGGTCTTCGTGAACGTCGACCGCTACGGGAACATGAGCTCCGCCTCGGTACCGGTGGCGCTGGACGAGGCGCGGGAGCAGGGCAGGGTCCAGGACGGGTCGCTGGTGCTGATGGTGGCCTTCGGCGCCGGCTTCACGTGGGCCGCCAACGTGGTGCGGATGTGAGCGCCGACGAGCGGGTCGGCCTGCTCTTCCCCGGCCAGGGGTCGCAGGCGGTGGGGATGGGTCGGGAGCTGGCGGAGCGCTACCCCGAGGCGCGCGAGACCTTCCAGGAGGCGGACGACGCGCTCGGGTTCCCGCTGTCGCGCCTCTGCTGGGAGGGTCCCGAGGACGAGCTGACGCTCACCCGCAACGCGCAGCCCGCGCTGCTGGTGCACAGCGCCGCCGCCTGGCGGGTGCTGCGGAGCCGCGGGGTGGAGCCGGTGGCCGCCGCCGGGCACTCGCTGGGCGAGTTCAGCGCCTACCTTGCGGCCGGGAGCCTGGGCTTCGCCGACGCGGTGCGCACGGTGCGCCGCCGCGGCGAGCTGATGTACGAGGCCGGGCAGGCCCGCCCCGGGACCATGGCCGCCGTGCTGGGGCTGGACGACGACGTGGTGGAGGGGGTCTGCCGCGAGGCCAGCTCCGGGGAGAGGGTGGTGGTCGCCGCGAACTTCAACTCCCCCGGCCAGGTGGTGGTCTCCGGCGACGTGCACGCGGTCGAGCGCGCCAGCGCGCTCCTGGTCTCCGCCGGCGCCAAGAAGGTCACCGCCCTGAACGTCTCCGGCGCCTTCCACTCGCCGCTCATGGCCCCCGCCGAGGAGGGGCTCGGCGCGCACCTGGACGGCGTCGAGTTCGCCGCCCCCGCCTTCCCGGTCGTCTCCAACGTCACCGCCTCGCCCGTGAGCGACGCCGCCGAGGCGAAGCTCCTCCTGGTGCAGCAGCTCACCTCCACGGTCCGCTGGACCGACTCGGTGCGCACCATGCTGCAGCTGGGGGTGACGCGCTTCCTGGAGGTCGGCCCCGGCAAGGTGCTCACCGGGATGCTCAAGCGGATCGACCGCGCGGCAGAGGGGCGGGGCGTCCCGCTGGGGACCCCGGACGCGATCGAAGCCTACCTTCAGCAGGGGGGATGATGGAGCTTCAGGGGCAGGTGGCGCTGGTGACGGGCGGCTCGCGTGGAATCGGTCTTGCGGTCGCCCGGGAGCTCGCCTCCGCGGGGGCGCGGCTGGCCCTGGTGGCGCGCGACGAGGCGCGGGCGCAGGCGGCGGCGGACGGGCTCCCGGGGGAGGGGCACCGCGGCTACGGCGCCGACGTGGCCGACTCGGAGGCGGTGAACGCCCTGGTGAAGCGCGTGGAGGAGGAGATGGGGAGCCTGGACGTGCTGGTGAACAACGCCGGCGTGACCCGGGACAACGTCCTCATGCGCATCAAGGACGAGGACTGGGACGTGGTCCTCGACACCAACCTGCGCGGCGCCTTCAACCTGATCCGCGCCGCCTCGCGCGGGATGATGAAGCGCCGCGCCGGCCGGGTGATCAACGTCACCAGCGTGGTGGGGATCACCGGGAACAAGGGGCAGGCGAACTACGCAGCCTCGAAGGCGGGGCTGATCGGGCTGACCAAGTCGGTGGCGAAGGAGCTCGCATCGCGCGGGGTCCTTGTCAACGCGGTCGCTCCGGGATATATCGAGACCGACATGACGGCGGATCTCCCCGAGGCTGCGCGCGAGGCGCTCTCGTCGCAGATCGCGCTGGGCCGGCTGGGGAGGCCGGAGGACATCGCGCCGGTGGTCCGCTTCCTCGCGGGGCCGGCCGCCGCGTACATGACCGGGCAGACGCTGGTCGTGGACGGCGGGATGGTGATGTAACGACGTTGATCGCGGGCTTCACGGCAACTACCAAGGAGAATCGAGCGATGGCCGACATCGAGCAGAAGGTCAAGGACATCATCATCAACGAGCTGGGCGTGGACGCGGAGAAGGTCACCCCCGAGGCTTCCTTCGTGGAGGACCTGGGCGCCGACTCGCTGGACACGGTCGAGCTGGTGATGGCGTTCGAGGAGGAGTTCGGGATGGAGATCCCGGACGAGGACGCGGAGAAGCTCCAGACCGTCGGCGACGCGATCTCCTACATCCAGAACCACCAGCAGTAAGGGCCCGGGAGGCGGGCGGCCCCACCGGCCGCGCCGCCTCCGACCGGAGGGGCACCCACGTTGAAAACACAGACTGCTGAACGGCCCCGCGGGGCCGTTCAGCAGCATGCTTTTACCCATACCCGGAGCGATTCGATGGATCGCCGTGTCGTCATCACGGGCACGGGGCTCGTCTCCCCCGTGGGGCTGGACGTCGCGTCGAGCTGGGCGGCCCTGCTGGAGGGGCGCAGCGGCGCCGGACCCATCACCCACTTCGACGCGTCGGACTACCCCGTGCGCTTCGCGTGCGAGGTGACGGGCTTCGACCCCGCGGAGTACATCGACCGCAAGGAGGTCAAGCGCACCGACCGCTTCAGCCAGTTCGCCATCGCCGCGTCCGCGCAGGCCGTGCGCGAGGCCGGGCTGGAGGACGGGCTCGGCGGCGTGGACCCGGAGCGGGTCGGCGTCATCGTCGGGAGCGGGATCGGGGGGATGGACACCTTCGAGGAGCAGACGCAGAAGCTGCTGGAGCGCGGCCCCGGCCGGGTGTCGCCGTTCTTCGTCCCCATGTTCATCTCCGACATCGCGGCGGGTCTGGTCTCCATCCGCTTCGGCGCCAAGGGGCCGAACTACTGCACCGTCTCCGCCTGCGCGTCGGGGGCGCACGCCGTCGGGAACGCCATGCAGGCCATCCGCCACGGCGAGGCCGACGTGATGATCTGCGGCGGGACGGAGGCCGCGGTGTCGCGCATGGCGGTGGCGGGGTTCGCCAGCATGAAGGCGCTCTCGGAGCGGAACGACTCGCCGGAGACGGCGAGCCGCCCGTTCGACGCCACCCGCGACGGCTTCGTGATCGGCGAGGGCGCGGGGATGCTGGTGCTGGAGGAGCTGGAGCACGCGCGCGCCCGCGGCGCCGCCGTCATCGCCGAGGTGGCGGGCTACGGTCAGACCGCCGACGCCTACCACATCACCGCCCCGGCGGAGGGCGGGGAGGGCGCCGTGCGGGCCATGCGGATCGCGCTGCGCGACGCGGGCGCCACCGCGGCGGACGTGGACTACGTCAACGCGCACGGGACCTCCACGCCCGCCAACGACCGGAACGAGACCATGGCCATCAGGACCGCGCTCGGCGACCGGGCGCGGGAGATCGTAGTCGGCTCCACCAAGTCCATGACGGGGCACACGCTGGGGGCCGCGGGCGGGCTGGAGGCGGTGATCTCGGCGCTGGTCTGCCGCGACGGCCTGATCCCGCCGACCATCAACTACTCGACGCCGGACCCGGACTGCGACCTGGACTACGGGACGAGCGGGAAGACGGAGCGGCCGGTGAAGCTGGCGCTCAGCAACTCGTTCGGCTTCGGCGGGCACAACGTCTGCCTGGCGATCCGGCGCTACGACGGGTAGCGGGCCGGGCACGGGACCGCGGCAGAGGGGCGCGTCGGGGACTCGGCGCGCCCCTCTGCGTCGTCAGTAGTCCAGGGTGTACAGGGCCTCCATCTGGCGGAGGGCGACGGATGCGGGCGTGAGGCGCAGCAGGGAGTTGCGCAGCCCCCGCGCGAGCGGGTTGCGCAGGTGGGCGATCCGGCCGAGCACGCGGGAGCGGTCCACCACCATCCGGGCCTTCGGCTCCCGGATGCGCTGGTAGGCGGCGAAGGCGGCCTCCGGGTCCGGGCGGGAGGCCAGCTGCTCCGCGAGCACCCAGGCGTCCTCCATGGCCTGGGCGCCGCCCTGGCCGAGGTTGGGGGTGGTCGCGTGGGCCGCGTCGCCCAGGAGGACGACCCTGCCGCGGTGCCAGGACCGGAGGCGCGGCAGGTCGTACATGTCGGTGCGGAGCGTCCGCGCAGGGTCGGTCGCGGCGACCAGCTCCGGGACCGGGGCGGGAAAGCCGGCCGCGAGTGCGTCCAGGCGGCGGCGCGTCACGTCGGGGCCGGCGTCCCGCTCTCCGGCGGGGGCGTCCAGGGTAGCGTACCAGTAGACCTCCCCCCCGCCGACGGCCGAGAAGCCGAAGCGCCGGCCCGGCCCCCAGACCTCCCACCCCGTGGCCGCGAAGGCGTCGGGCAGGCGGTGCGGGACGACCGCGCGGTACGAGCTCTGGCCCGAGTAGCGCAGGGCGGTTCCCGGAAAGAGCGCCTCCCGCACGCGCGAGTGCGCCCCGTCCGCACCCACCACCACCGCGCCCTCCTGCACGCTCCCGTCCGCGAAGCACGCCGACGCTGGTCCGCCGGCGGACTCGATGCCCGTGCACTCGCGGCCCACGTGGACCAGGTCGGCGGGGAGGTGGTCGAGCAGGACGCGCTGGAGCCGGCCGCGGTGGATGGCCACCGTGGGGAAGCCGAAGCGGCGCGCCGCCGCGCCGACGTCCGCCGCCTGGAGGACGCCGCCGCGGCAGTCGCGGATCTCAGCCCGCTCCAGCCGCTCCCCCCGGTCCAGAACCGCCCCGGCCATGCCCAGCCGGTCGAGCACCTGCATCGCGTTGGGCGGCACCCAGATCCCCGCGCCGGCCGCGCGCAGCTCGGGCGCGGCCTCGTACACCCGCACCTCGATCCCCTTTTGCCGCAGGGCGATGGCGAGCGTCAGCCCGCCGATCCCTCCGCCCACGATCACCACGCGCCCCGTCATCGCGCCTCCGCGTGCGTTTCCGTGCCATCCTCGCCGTCATCATCGGACCGGGCGCCGCGGCGCGCAAGCCGGCGCGGCCCCGTTGCTCCGGGGTTTCGTGGGGCATTATAGTTGCTCGCCGCCGAGCCGCGGCGGAGCGCGGACACCGGAGAAACGGAAGGGGAATGCGGATCGGGCACGGGTACGACTCCCATCGCTTCGCCGAAGGGCGGAGGCTGGTCCTCGGCGGGGTGGAGATCCCCTCCGAGCGCGGGCTGGACGGGCACTCCGACGCGGACGCGGTGGCCCACGCCGTCACCGACGCGCTGCTGGGCGCCGCCGGGATGGGTGACATCGGCCGCCACTTCCCGCCCTCGGACGCGCAGTGGAAGGACGCGGACTCCATGCAGCTCCTCGCCCGCGTGGTGAGGCTCCTGGAGGGGCGCAACTTCCAGCCGGTCAACGTGGACGTCACCGTGGTGGCCGAGGCGCCGAAGATCGGCCCGCACGCGGACGGCATGCGCGAGCGCCTGGCGGCGGTGCTGGGGATCTCCCCGGGGCACGTCTCGGTGAAGGGGAAGTCCAACGAGGGGCTGGGGTGGATCGGACGCGGCGAGGGGATCGCAGTGTTCGCGGTTGCGCTGGTGGACAGCATGGAGCCCATGGACGCCTTCCTCGCCCGGGAGCGGGCGGGCGACTGATGCGGACCCGGCGGACGGGGCGCGGCTCGCGCCGTGGGTGACCTGGTGGACGGCCTGCTCGCGCGGATGACGCAGCTCCCCGAGCCGCTCATCTACGTGGTCGTGGGCGTGTTCGCGGCCGTGGAGAACGTCTTCCCCCCCGTGCCGGCGGACGTGGTCGCGCTCTTCGGCGGCTTCCTGGCCGGGAACGGCGCCGCGAGCCCCTGGATCGTCTTCCTGGTCGTCTGGCTGGCCAACGTCGCGGGGGCGCTGCTGGTCTACTGGGTCGGGCGGCGCTACGGGGAGCGCTTCTTCGGCACCCGCGTGGGCCGCCTGATCCTCCAGCCGGGCCAGCTGCGCAGGCTGGACGCCTTCTACCGGCGCAGGGGGACCATCGTGATCTTCGTCAGCCGCTTCCTCCCCATGTTCCGCGCGGTGGTCCCGGCCTTCGCGGGGATGAGCGGGCTGGGGTGGGGGAGGACGGCGGTCCCCATCCTGGTGGCCTCCGGGCTCTGGTACGGGCTGGTGGTGTACCTGGGCGCCACCGCCGGCGAGAACTGGGACCAGATCCGCTCGGCGCTGCACTCCGCGGGGCGCTGGATCTACGTCGTGGCGCTGGTCCTCGCGGCCGGCGTCGCATGGCTCTGGTGGAGGAGCCGCGACGGCTCGGGGGGGGACGGGTGAGCACCGAGTCCATCCGCCGGGAGTTCCAGGTCGCCCGCTTCCTGGACCACCTGCGCTTCGAGCGCGGCCTCTCCGAGCTGACGGTGCAGGCGTACGAGCACGACGTCGTGCGCCTGGCGTCGTTCTCGCGCACGCTGGACCGCATCACCCCGGCGGAGGTGACCACGCAGGACCTGCGCGCCTTCGTGCTCCTGCTCAAGGACGTGGGGCTGGCGCCGTCCAGCATCTCGCGCAACGTCTCCGCGGTGCGGACGTTCTTCCGCTTCCTGCTGGCCGAGAACCTGGTGGTCGCGGACCCCAGCGAGCGCATCGAGCCGCCCCGCGGCTGGAAGACGCTCCCCGCCGTACTGGGCGTCGGGGAGATCGAAAAGCTGCTGGAGGCCCCCGACCTGTCGCAGCCGCTGGCCTGGCGCGACCGGGCCATGCTGGAGTTCGCCTACGCCAGCGGCGTGCGCGTCTCCGAGCTGACCGGCCTGCAGCTCCGCAACCTGGCGCTGGAAGAGGAGTTCGCGCTGGTCTACGGCAAGGGCGGCAAGGAGCGGCTGGTGCCGATCGGCCGGCGGGCCGTGGGCGCGCTCGCCATCTACCTGCGCGAGACGCGGCCGCGGCTGGAGAAGGGGCAGGGGGAGGGGCGCGTCTTCCTGAACGCGCGGGGAACGCCGCTGACGCGCATGGGGGTATGGAAGATCCTCCGCCAGCACGTGGAGGCCGCCGGGATCGAGAAGCACGTCTCGCCGCACACGCTGCGGCACTCGTTCGCCACCCACCTGCTGGAGGGCGGCGCCGACCTCGTGGCGGTGCAGGAGATGCTCGGCCACGCGGACATCTCCACCACGCAGATCTACACCCACGTGGACCGCCGCTACCTGGCCGAGGTGCACCGGAGCTACCACCCGCGAGCGTAAGGCGCAGCCATGCACATCCAGGTCCCCCAGGAGCAGATCGAGGCGTTCTGCCGGAAGTGGAAGGTCCGCGAGTTCGCCCTGTTCGGATCGGTGCTCCGCGACGACTTCCGCCCGGAAAGCGACGTGGACGTGCTGGTCACATTCGAGGAGGGGGTAGGCCACTCGCTGTTCGACCTCGGCGAGATGAACATGGAGCTGCAGGCCCTGTTCGGCCGGCCCGTGGACCTTGTGCAGAAGAACCGGATCGAGAACCCGTTCCGCCGGCACCACATCCTGGCCAACCACCGGGTCCTGTATGCTGCCTGAAGAGCGGGACCGGCAAGCCTTTGGGACATGCGGGAGGCGGCGAACACGATCCTCCGCTACACCGCCGGAAAGACCATCGAGGACGTGTACCACGACGAGGTCCTTCGCGACGCGCTGATCCGGCAGTTCACTGTTCTGGGCGAGGCGGCGACCCGGATCTCGGGCTCGCTGCGAGCGCGGCACCCCGAGATCTCCTGGACGGCCATCATCGGCATGCGGAACGTCGTCGTCCACCAGTACGACCGGGTCGTCGTCGGGAGCATCTGGGACGCGGTGACGGTCGGCGTCCCCGACCTGCTCCCGAAGCTTGAGGTGCTGATCCCACCCGATCCGGACGGCGAGTGAGCACGCCCCGGCACCTCCAATCCACGTCAATCGTTTCGGGTAGCTCGTGATCCTGGTTATCGATAACTACGACAGCTTCACCTGGAATCTCGTGCAGTACCTGGGCGAGCTGGGCGCCGATCCCGTGGTGCGGCGCAACGACGAGCTCACGGTGGAGGAGATCGAGGCGCTGGCGCCGGAGCGCATCGTCGTCTCCCCCGGCCCCTGCACGCCCGCGGAGGCCGGGGTCTCGGTGGACGTGATCCGGCGGCTGGGGCCCACCACGCCGGTCCTGGGCGTGTGCCTGGGCCACCAGTCCATCGGCGCGGCGTACGGGGGCGAGGTGGTGCGCGCGAAGCGGGTCATGCACGGGAAGACCTCGCCCATCCGCCACGCGGGCGCCGGGATCTTCCGGGGGCTCCCCTCGCCGTTCACGGTGGCGCGCTACCACTCGCTGGTGATCGAGCCGTCCACGCTGCCGGCGGAGCTGGAGGTGCTGGCGACGACGGACGAGCCGGGGAGCGAGGACGAGATCCAGGCCGTCCGCCACCGGGAGCACCCGGTGTGGGGCGTCCAGTTCCACCCGGAGTCCATCGCCAGCGAGCACGGGCACGCCCTCCTCCGCAACTTCCTCGGCCAATGACCCCTCCGCGGCCCCTCCTCCTCGTCGCGCTGCTGCTCTTCGCGGCCGCGCTCCCGCTGCGCGCGCAGGAGGTCCGCCTGGAGGGTGGCGCCGACAGCCGCGCCGCGCGCATGGTCCGGGAGATCCTGGAAGCGGGGAGCTACCTGCGTATCGACCGCGACACCGTGCTCCCGGCGAGCTTCCGCACCCCCGGCGACCTGGTGGTGGTGGACGCCGACGTGCGGCTGGAGGGGACGGTGGAGGGCCGGGTCGCGGTGCTCGGGGGCGTCCTGTTCGTCCGTCCGGGCGGGAGGGTGGTGGGCCCCATCGCGAACCTGGGCGGGGAGGTCTACCCGTCCACCCTCGCCAGCGTGGGCGAGGTGGTCGAGGCCGAGCCCGACCTGCGCGTCGGGGTGGCCTTCGACACGGCCGGGGTGCGCGTGCGCGTCGCATCGCCCGACGAGGGGCCGCGACTCGCGCTCCCCGGCATCGTGGGGCTGCGGCTCCCCACCTACGACCGGGTGAACGGGCTCACGCTCGCCGCCGGGCCGGCCTTCCTGCTCACCGGCGACCCGGCGGGCGCCCGGGTGGACGCCTGGGTGTCGTACTACACGGCGCGGAGCGACTTCGGCGGCGGGGCGGCGGCGCGCGCGCCGCTGGGGCGCGGGCTGCGGCTGGAGGCGCGGGCGGAGCGCTCCGTCTTCACCAGCGAGGCGTGGTCCCGCGGCGACCTGGCAAACACCGCGGGCTCGCTGGTCCTGGCGAACGACTACCGCGACTACTGGGAGTCCGACCGCGTCACCCTGTCCCTGGAGAGGGTGCACGAGGAGCCGCTGATCGCCGGGGAGTTCGCCGTCGAGCCGCGCCTTGCGCTCATGGCGATGCGCGACCGCTCGCTGGAGAACCGCGACCCCTGGGCCCTGCTGGACGACTTCGACCGGCCGAACCCGCCGGTGGACGAGGTGGAGTGGACCTCCGCCGTGGTGGGCGCCGGCTTCCGCTGGCTCGGCAGGTCCACCGCCTTCGCGGGCGCCGCCGCCGTGGAGCAGGCGATCCCCGCCGCGGACGACGTGGACCTCACGCAGTGGACGGTGGACGGCCTGTGGACCATGCAGGCGCTCTACCGCCACACCGTCGGGGTGCGCTTCCGGGGGATGGGCACGCTGGGCGGCGACCCCGCCCCGCGCCAGCGCCGCACCTTCCTGGGCGGCACACCCACGCTCCGCACCTTCGAGGTCGCCAGCTTCCGCGGCGACCGCCTCGCCTACGTGGAGTCCACCTACGGGATCCCCCTCCCGCCGCGCTGGACCCTTCCCCTCCTCGGCCCGCCGACGCTCCAGCTCACCCACGTCGCCGGCATGGCCTGGCTCTCCGGCACCCCCATGCCCGCCTGGGAGCAGAACCTGGGCGCCGGCATCGCCTACTCGGTCGCGCGGGTCGAGGTGTTCGTGAACCCCGCCGCGGACGGCCTGGACCCGACGCTCAACTGGGGCGTGATGCTGCCGGCGTTCTGAGCCCGCCGCGCGACGACCCCCTCCCCTCCAGGGGGAGGGGAGAACTGCCACGGCCGCCCTCACCCGGCGGGCCCCCACCCGGCTCGCTGGATGCTCG